>NZ_AFPR01000020.1:0-4085 GCF_000219295.1 Acidiphilium sp. PM | reverse complement strand
GCAAGAGCATTTTGAGCCTCAGAGTTGCCCTGCTTGGCTGATTGCATCCACCAAAAAACGGCCTGCGCTGCATTCTCATGTACAGCAACGCCTTTTTGGAAAAAATTTCCTAAATTCAGCTCAGCAACAGGATCTCCCTTAGAAGCCGCCTCATGGAAATACTGTTTTGCAATGTGTTGATTTTTTTTAATGCCAATACCATCAGCATAGCGTAATGCAATTTTTGTCTGCGCTGTTACATTTCCTGAATCTGCCGCTTTCTTATACCAATAACTTGCCTTTTTCTGATCCTGACCGACTCCTTCTCCATTGGCATAAGCCTCTGCTATAGCCAATTCAGCTGCAACATTTCCACTGTGCGCAGCCTTGTTGAACCAATAAAAGGCCTTTGAATTATTTCTTTGTACTCCTAGACCAGCAGAATACATGACTGCTAAATGATATTCTGAAACTAAATCGTCATGTGATGCAGCCAGACTGTACCAGATAGCTGCCGTTGAATAATCCTGAGGCACACCGGAGCCATTGTAGTATGCATCACCAAGCGCACTTGCTGCAGATACATTAGAAGATCTAATTGAGACTGGATTTGATTTATCCAGCGGCGCGGACACCACACTTTGAACCACTGAAAAATTTGGACTAAACTGTTTCACGGAACGCTGAATTTTTGGTGCCCCTGGTTGTGAGGCACAACTTTCCAGAACGAGACCCGACAAGGGCACAAGTCCTAAAACAACCTTCTTCAGAAGAATTGTCAATTTCGCCTACCTTTTTTTGTGTACAGACATTTAAAATATTTAAACAGACGTTCTACTTTCGAATCTGTTCTAATCTATTTCTTATTATACGCAAGATCACGCAACCCTCATTGGAAATACTCCGGCATTGGAGAAGACGAGCATAGGGAGCCATGATTTTGGGTCCGGCGAGGGACTGGAGTGGTGTCTGGAGCTATTCCTTGCTCGGCTTGGTAACAGCACGCGGCGACGCAGGTTCCCGCGCTACATTGCGGGCCTGATCGGTCCAGGAGACCGCAAGAGCATGCAACCGATGGCGGCGTGACTTGATGCCGGCGAATTTGATCGGCTGCATCATTTCATCGCGGCGGGTCTGTGGGACATGGCGCGCCTTGAGGCCGAGAGGCTGGTGGGCAGGGATGACGCCGTGCTGGTGATCGATGACACGGCGCTGCCGAAAATGCGCCGTCACTCGGTGGGGTTGGCGTCACAATACGCGTCAGCCCTGGGCAAGAATGCGAACTGCCAGACACTGGTCTCCGCGAAGTTACCACGGCTGAGGGGCAGGTTATGGTCGGATTGCCCTTGTGTCTGGTGGAAAGGAAATCAAGGACTGGAAACGCTCCGCCATAGTCGATGCCGACGGCCGAGCGCTCAAATTGCAAGCTCATTCGGACGCCATTCTAGATCTTGACGGGGCTGGACCGCTGCTCCGTGCTTCGCGTGCAAGTTGGCCGCTCATGGCGCTCGGCTACGCAGATGGAAGTTATGCCGGCGCTCGGGTCGCCGATGCCCGCCCGATCATTTTTGAGAATGCAGCTTGACGCTCCAAACCCCAATCAGAGAGCCCTCTCAGAATCAAATCCTCATATAATATACACAAAAAAACAATAATTACAAAGAATTGACTTAAAGTAATACAAATATTTTCTTGCTATTTATGGAAAACAAGTTTTATATGATAACCTAAAAATAGAGCAATATTTATTACAAAATTAGATAAAAAAATAAGTCATATCACGCAATATAATAATAAATAAATAATTTTAGTCTCACAAATTATTATCAATATAGCAGACTATATAACCGATATATTGTAATTATAAAAATAAATAATACCACGCCATCTCAACAGTCCCCTCCCGGATGTTCGCCGTGGGGATCAGCCAGTCATCAAATAGAATACATGGTTATGGATGGCGGCTGCAGCGGCACTATTCGGTAACTTATCGGGGAACTTCTGGTGAAGTTCCATAATAGGTTCTGTAACACCTAGGTACGAAATGAACGATAGCCAAACCACCAATCGGCCAGAAATTCGGCAAAAAACTGTTTCTAAACCGGGAATCATTGAAAGCTGGTCTTCCCGCGGTCGCCGTGGCGATCGGTTACCCTGGTCAACTGCAGCCCGGCTTATCCTTCTGCTTTCATTTATAATTTGGATATTAATTGCCTGGCTCATCGAGAATTTATGACCGGCGGATTATCCCCGAAGCTAGTATGAGCTGGACACTCGTCAGAATCTGTTCGGCTTGGGGAACTCATGCGGGTTTGGCGACGGGTTGTGGGCCGTTCCACCCCAATACTTCTCAGTGGAAATCAACATGTGTTGCGCCAGCCAGATGCGCTCGAAGCTTCCGGAGTCCCTTGTGTCGATTTCGTCCGGCAACGACGGTTCCGACGAGATCGGCAACAGCAGCATTGTGTAGCGGTCGAGGCACTGCACTTGCCGGCAGTCTTCTACATCAACCGCCCCTGGCGGTGTATCAGGTCAAACAAAATGCCTTGATCAAAACCGCCGGCGTTTCAGATCCGGTCGAGCGAGAGGCGTGTATCGCGGATCGCCTGATCGGCAGCCGCCATGGCCGCATCGAGATCGCTGTAGTCGAATTCGAGGCGCGGCAAGGCAGCCGGGTGAGCGATGTCGGGTGGTCCCATCGATGGCACCGGATCGGGCGGTTCGGCGATCAGTCGCGGCCGCCCCCGGCCCCGCCCGGGCTCCGGTCGTCGCGGTGGTGCTACGAAATCCCGCATTCGTGCCATACCGGCAAGGCCAAACAACCGGCGCTTGCTGCGATAGGTCAGCTCGACCACCAGCCCGGCAGACTGAAACTCATCCAGCAGGGCCAATGCATTGCTCACCGCCATGTCCAGGCGCGTCGCCAGTGTGTGGGCGGAAATAATCGGCGCCGCTGCCAGCAGGTCAATCGCCTGGACGGCACGGCTGTTGCGGCGTCGTTTACCTAGAGCGGTACGGGCCGTGCGCCACGCTCGGTCCAAGTCGCGCAGCAGATCAAGCCCTGCTTCGGCTTCCTCGGCCAAGGCTTGCAGCAGCAGCGGCTGCCAGCTGCTCCGGTCGAACGGTATGTCGCCCATCAGCGCCTGCGGTCCAGTCAGCGGCACTGGTTGGCGAAGCACGCCACGCGCCCGCCAGTAGCGGATCAAGGCGCCGCGCAGCGGTGCCCGCCGGCCTCCGTTGGCCAGCCACTCATAGGCCGCCTCGGCGGCGCCGAGCAGCGGCGATGAACGCATAGCGACGCGCTCGATCGCCTGCAGGGCGGTCTGGACCTCGCCTTCCTGATCGAAATCAGGCTGGGCGATCCACTGATGCAGTGTCAACGCATGGCGGGCGGCTTCGAAGATCGCGCCGCGTTCGGCGATGCTGAGATAGGGGTCCATCCGCAGCCGCACACCTTCCAGCAGCGCTGCGAGATGCCATGGTTCGATTAGCTGCCCATCTGCCCCGGCCTGCCGGCGCACCGCGTCGAGCCGGAACCGGTAAATGAACGCGTTGCGCAAAGGGTGCATTGTCAGGGCTTGGTCCAGCCGGGCGAAGCTCGCCGAGGCCCGTTCCAGGGCGGCGAATAGCCGTCGGGGCGGTTCAGTGCGCTCCGGCCTATCGAAGGAATCCATTTTTCCGCCCCTTCTGTCATCAAGTTTGTGCTGCTTTTTATAATTGTACATCAACTATCTAAAGCGTTGATCCCGTAAAATATGATTATAGAATTTGATAACCATTTTTTTCATGCACAAGGCGTCGTCATCACCGCCTGTCTCGCCGTTTATCCGATGACCAAGCCCAACGCGCTCCCGAGGTTCTGCGGTTGTGGGTGTTTGGCCCGAAGTAACGAAACGCCCTGCGCTGTAGCATAAGCGGACAAAGTGGGAACGTTGACTGGTTGGGATCGAGGTTTTCTGCGGGTTTGAGCGGAGAGCGCGGTTCTGAGGCCGGAATCGCGCGATGACGGAAAACACGTGTTTTCCGTCGGTGGTCCGAGACCTGCCGAAAAATCCCGGATTTCGTGCCGAATCATGTACGGAAAACACAGTCGGAATGGCATGATG
>NZ_AFPR01000021.1:0-2208 GCF_000219295.1 Acidiphilium sp. PM | reverse complement strand
TGTCCGTCGAATCGACCGGGTACGTCGTAAACACGCTCCAGGCGGCGCTTTGGTCATTTACCCAAGGAGATGACTTCGAAAGCGTAATTCTGCGGGCCGTCAATCTGGGCGGTGATGCCGATACCATCGCAGCAGTTGCCGGACAGATCGCCGGGGCGACATGGGGGCTGAGCGCCATTCCGCCGCGCTGGACGCAGCGAATTTACTCGGGCGAACGGATCCTGAAACTCGCGATGGATCTGTTCATGGCGGGACGTACGAATGCGTTTTCCCAAGAAAGTGTGAAAGATTGGTATGTTTAATTACGTTCTATGCGAAGTGCCACTTCCTGATGGGTATGAGGGTGAATTCCAAACGAAGGATCTCGAACCTCTCCACATGGATAGGTATGTGATCGCTAAATCTGGCCGCTTAATTGTAACAAGAAAGATCTTTGATGAAAATGAGCGTCCCAAGGATGAAAGTCCTGATCAAGATGAAAATACAAAGCTAGCTATACTACTTCTCCCCCGGTGGAAATTTATTGAAGAAACGGAAGATACAAATTTTCATGGCATTTTTACCTTTAGTGGATTCGAAATTATTGGCCACGAGCCCGATGAAAATAATAATAATATCTTGAGACCTATACATAATCACCATTATTACAAGGCAAAATTTACTGATGGGCAATTGGTTGAGATAAAAATTATGGGGGATGATGATTACCGCTTGCCTGTAGGCTCTTTGTTCCCGTAATTTTTATTCATCGGAGTTGTCATTGAATGGTCAAAGCTTGCACAATAGCCGCACTGCAACCACGTCGCCGCGGACGACGGCGAGTGAACATGTCGAAGGCGGTTCCATCGACGAAAATGTCGGTCAAACATTGTCGCTACGCGAGGGTTGAGCGCTATCGGGAATTTCGTGTGTGAGTGGCATGATGAGTAGGAAGGAAGCCCCATATGGCACGACGGATAGGGCCGGCGATCCCGGACGAGTTGCTGGCTGGCGGTGACGCGGCTGCCGCCTTGAATTCCAGGGATATAGTGAACGCGCTGAAGAAGCGCTCGGGCACAGCGCTCAATATTCCAGCCGCCTATCTCCCGTCACCCGACTAAAGCGGACCAACCACCTTGGCCAAAACGCGAAGCCTGATGCTCTTGTCGAGATGATCACGGACGTCAAGCCGGTCGTTCATTTCCTCTCCGACACGCCACAGTTTGCGGAGCTGACCGAGCGCGGTGGCATGCCATGCCGTGTCTGGCTCGATCCCTCTAGCGTCGAATTCGTGACGGCACTGAGAAAGGCCAGTGACGCGGAGATAACCGGTCTGCGCGGCCTCTTGACGGAGAAGGCCTTGTACGTTTGGCAGTCAGTGAACCTGCTCCACATGGATTTTGAACGGCTCACGGGCACCGAAGGGATGCGCCTTGGTCTGCGTGCAAACGAAATTCAGGTCAACGATGAGACTGTCGCGCAACCGGCTTATTTCCCGTGGGTTTTCCGCAACCATAGTGCCGCGATCTCAAGCGACATCGAAGGCTGCCGACGACTTGTTGAGCGGTTTTTGGTGCTCAACACCAGAATCAAGACGATCTATCCCGATGGCTTCCGCATCCTTTGGTACGCATGACGCTTCGCCACGTCCCTTCCATAGGAGCTTCTTCAGCCACGCGCCGACACACAGCGAAATCTTGTTGACGTCTCTCGATACGGGGGTAAGCAGTTGCAAAGGAGCCGATCCGTCATGGTGAATGTGAACTGCTAGGCTGACAACAGTGGCACGTTGACAAGGGACGGTACAGTGACCCCCTCCTCTCGTTTCCTAAGGCGCCGGCGAAAACTCCGCAAATATCTGTGCCGCGCTGTTGACCTCGCAAAAGTCGATACAGCGACAGCCGAGTTCAGATTCGAGGTAAAGCGCCAGGCGCGACTGATCGCAGAGGCAGATGCCACGTCAGATATTATGGACTGGCTGGAAGCCGTGAGCCTGTTAGATGAAGAGAACTAGCACTACTTTGGCAGATTATATGGTGAGTGACGGAGCGGACTGTAGCAATGCGGACATCGGTCTGGCGGTGCGCCGAGATAGGCGATGATCGCCTGCCGAACTGCTGGCAGGCTTGGTTGTGGCGGAGGGCCGGGGATTCTTTTTTCCCCCTCTGGCTTTCTGGAGCCTGCGGGCCTGGAGTGTCAAACGGCACTGAATTGGGACTCGGGATCGGC
>NZ_AFPR01000022.1:0-7582 GCF_000219295.1 Acidiphilium sp. PM | reverse complement strand
TGCTGTCGCACCCCTATCTCTGGGACGAGAATGCGGCGCGCATCATCGCCCTCGCCACGCGCTCATGACGCCGCCCGCCGCGATGCTGATCCTGCATGTCTTCCCGAGTTTCGCCGTCGGCGGCGCGCAGATGCGCATGGCGACGCTGGCCAACCGCTTCGGCGCGCGGTTCCGCCACGCGATCGTAGCACTCGACCGGCAGACCGGCTGCCGGAGCCATCTCGATCCCGGCCTCGACGTCACCTTCATCGATCCGCCCGCGCCGGCCCCCTCGCTGCCCGGGCGACTGCGCAGCATCCGCGCGATGCTGCGGGAGATCGGCCCGGACCTGTTGATCACGAGCAACTGGGGCTCGATCGAATGGGCGATGGCCCGGCCGCTCGCCGGAATTCGCCGGCATATCCACACCGAGGACGGTTTTGGGCCGGAGGAGCGCCAGAGCCAGTTGCGCCGCCGCGTCCTCACGCGGCGGATCGCGCTGCGGCGCAGCGAGGTGGTCGTGCCCTCGTCGACACTGAACGACATCGCCCGGCAGGTCTGGCGCCTGCCGCCGCAGCGCCTCCACTACATCGCCAACGGCATCGACCTCGAGCGCTTTCATCCCGCCGCGCCGGCCCGGACCGAGGGGAGCGGGCTGACGGTGCTCTGCGTCGCCGGATTGCGGGCGGAGAAAAATCTCGGCCGGTTGCTGCGCGCGCTCGCTCTGGCCGACCTGACGCCGCGGCCGCGCCTGCTCATCGCCGGTGACGGCCCCGAGGGTGCCGCGCTGCGGGATCTCGCCGCCCGCCTGTCGCTGGATGTCGAATTTCTCGGCGACATCGCCGATCCGGCGCCGCTCTATCGCGCGGCGGATCTGTTCGCGCTGTCCTCGGACACCGAGCAGATGCCGCTCTCCGTGATCGAGGCGATGGCGAGCGGGCTGCCCGTGATCGCGACGGCGGTGGGCGATATTCGCGCCATGGTTTCCGAACAAAACCGGCCTCTGCTCGCCCATTGCAGCGACGAGGCGCTGGCCGGCGCCTTCAGGGCGGCCGGGACGATGGATTTGACCGTGATCGGCGCGGCCAATCGCCGCCGGGCCGAGACGCTGTTCGATGTGGCGCGGATGACGGCGGACTGGCTCGGCCTCCTCGCGCCGTGCGCGCCAAACGGAGACCTCAGACCCAGATGATCAATCCGAGAATGACGGCCCAGGCCGCGACCGAGACAAGAAAAATCAGCAGCGCCGCCTTCGGCCAGGCGAGCCGTTCAGCATCCTCGCGGCGCATGTGTCTTGCCGCGGCACTCAGACGCGACAGCATTCCGATCTCAATTCACCCGCGATGCTTGTTGAAACGACGTCTTACATTCGCCTCACAAGACGCATTGTCAATGTGAAATTATGATATAATTATAGCGAAATTCAACTATGACCTATTATTGTTTTGTATCGTAAAAAAACCGTGAAAGCTTCCATTTTTGACAATGACGATATGACCGGTCTCGGACATTTGGACCTATGTGCGGCCTGACCGGATTATTTCGGAGCGACGCTGTTTTTGCCCGGTCCGGTCCGGTCGATGGCGCCCTTCTCCAGCGCATGACCGATGCGATCGCGCATCGCGGCCCCGACTCCGAAGGGCTCGCGCTCGACGGACAGATCGGGCTCGGCTTCCGCCGGCTTGCGGTGATCGACCTGGCCGGCAGCCCGCAGCCGATGCACAGCGCCGACGGGGCGCAGACCATCGTGTTCAACGGGGAAATCTACAATTTCCGGCAGCTTGCCGCCGAACTGGCGGTATTGGGCCAGAGCTTCCGCACGCGGGGGGACACCGAAACCATCCTCAATGGCTGGCGCCAATGGGGTGCGGGGGTGCTCGACCGGCTCGATGGCATGTTCGCCTTCGCGCTGTGGGACCGGCGGACGCGCCAGCTTCTGCTCGCCCGCGACCGGATCGGCAAGAAGCCCCTCTATTACGGCACGGCGCCGGACGGCACGCTGGCTTTCGGCTCGGAACTCGCCGCGCTCAGGCCGGTGCCGGGCCTGACCGACCGGCTCGACCCGACGGCGATCGAGGATTTTCTTGCCCTCGGCTATATTCCCGACCCCGCCTCCGCATTCCGCGACATCCGCAAGTTGCCGCCCGCCCATGCGATGCTGATCGAGGCCGACCGGCCGCTGCCGGCCCCGTTCCGCTACTGGAGCCTGCCGCGCGCCCATCCGCCGGCCGACGCGCGCGAGGCCGCCGGTGTCATGGGCGGATTGTTCGAGGATGCCGTGGCCAGGCGAATGATCGCCGATGTTCCGCTCGGCGCGTTCCTGTCGGGTGGCATCGATTCGGGCTGCGTCGTCGCGCTCGCGGCGCGCCGGACCGACCGGCCGCTCCGCTGCTTCACGATCGGCTTCCCAGAGGCCGACGAACGGGAGGCCGCCAGCGAGATCGCCCGCCACTGCGGGGCCGAGCACGAAACCGCGGAGATGTCGGCTCACACCATCCTCGGCGATGCCGCGGCCCAGGCCGCGATGTTCGGCGAACCGTTCGGCGATCATTCCTCGGTGCCGAGCCGCGCCGTCGCGGCCCTGGCGCGGCGTCACGTCACCGTCGCCCTGTCCGGCGATGGCGGTGACGAGGCATTCGGCGGGTATCGGCGATACCGGTTCCATCATCTTACCGACGCGGCGCGGCGCATGCTGCCCGGGCCGGTCCGACGCCGCGTGATCGGCACGATCGCCCGCGCCTATCCGAAGCTCGACGCCGCGCCGCGCTGGCTGCGGGCGAAATCGACGCTTACCGAACTCAGCCTCGACTCCGCCGAGGCGTATTACCGCAGCGTCGGCCGCAGCGAGGCCGCGACGCGCCACGGTTTGTTCAGCGCCGGCTTCCGCCGCGATATCGAGGGTCACGACCCCGCCACGCGCTTTCATGCCGTCGCCGCCGACCATGAGGACGACGATGCGCTGCGCGTGGCCCAGCGGATCGACCTCGAAACCTGGCTGCCCGGGGACATCCTGGTCAAGACCGACCGCACGAGCATGGCGGTCGGCCTCGAGGTGCGATGCCCGCTGCTCGACCCGACGCTGCTGGCTTTCGGCTTGGCGCTGCCGGCGGATCTGAAGCTGCGCGGCGGCCGCGGCAAGGCGATCCTGCGCGATGTGGCGGCGTCGCTGCTGCCCGCCTCGGTCATGAATCGCCCGAAACAGGGGTTCGCCGCCACGCTCGGCCCGGACATGCGCAAGGCGGCGCCGCAGTTGCGGGAGATGCTCTGCGGCCCGCAATCCGCCCTCCTGGCCAGCACCTGGTTCGATGGCCCCGCCGTGGCCCGCCTGCTCGATGCCCATGCGAGCGGCCGGCGCGACCATACCGCGCTGCTCTGGCACCTTCTGGTGCTCGACAGCTTCCTGGCCGACTGGCAGCACCAGCGCCGGGTGCCCCATGACAGCTGACCCTGGATCCGCCGGCCCGCGGGACGGCACGGCCTCGCAGGACGCCGGCCTCGCCAGCCTGGCCGGCGAAGGCTCGATCCTCAGCCGCACGGCGCGCGGCGCCGGATGGGTGATTGGCTGGCGGTTCTGCACCCGGTTCATCGGCCTGTTCAGCACGCTGATCCTGGTGCGTCTGCTCACGCCGGCCGATTTCGGCATTGTCGCGCTCGCGTTCAGCTTCGCGCACGGATTTGGCCAACTTTGTGAAGTTGGCGTCGAAAACGCAATCATTCGTGATCCCAATCCCGATCGCGCTCTCTACGATACCGGCTTTACCATAAACCTCATCCGTGGCTTCGGCGTCGCGCTGGTTCTGTCTATTGGCGCGTTTCCGATTGCTGCCCTGTTCCACAATCCGGATTTAGCACCTGTGCTGCTGGCAGTGGCCGCGATCAGCGCGCTAGGCGCGGTAGAGAATATCGGAGTGGTCGATTTCCGCAGGTTCATCGCCTTCGATCGTGAATTTGTCCTGAAAATCATCCCGAGAATTGTCCAGACTGTGATCGGCATCATTCTCAGCTTCATTCTGCGGTCCTACTGGGCGCTGATTATCGCGCTACTGACCAACCAAGCGCTGACAACGATCATGACCTATCAGCTACACCCGTTTCGCCCGCAGCTTAGCCTCGCTGCCTGGCGCCGCATGGCCGGATATTCCGCTTGGGTATGGGTCAATAACCTGGTGTCGCTACTCAATTCGAACGGTACGAATTTCATCATCGGGAAAATGCTCGGCGTTGGAGCCGTCGGCATTTTCGGCCTCGGCAACGAAATTGCGGGTCTGCCCAACACCGAACTGGTCGGTCCACTTTGCCGCTCGGCCTTCTCTGGCTTTGCCCAGGCGCAGGCCGATGGAGATAATGGCGCCAACCTATTGCTGCGCTTGCTCGCCTTGATGACCATTATCGCACTTCCCGCCGGCCTAGGCCTCTCGTTGACCGCCTATCCCATCGTTCAACTCGGGTTTGGCAAGAACTGGATCAGCGCCGTGCCATTGCTGCAGATTATCGGCGTTGCAAACGCCTTCAGTATTTTCAGCATGATCAGCGGGGTGGTGTTCAGCGTAAGGGCCTGGATGAAAGCACTTTTTAAACTTGGTGCAGCAGTTACCCTCATACGCATCGGCCTGATCATCGTATTGTTGCCTGTGTATGGCCTTACCGGCGCAGCCATTGCCATTGCACTGACCGACATCGTCAACCAGATCGTCCTTATCGTCGTAACCGTTCATCGACTCGACGTGTCACTGACTTCCCTGCTTGACCGGGTATGGCGCAGCGTTACCGCCGCTGCCCTGATGACTGCGCTGCTGATTGTCCTGCATCTTGGCTGGCGTGACGATCCCGGCACCGACCACTGGCAGGCAATCCATCTCAGTGCGGCCGTCCTGATTGGCGCGATCAGCTATACCGCGTCGCTGTTTGGCCTATGGCTGATCGCCGGTCAGCCCGAGGGTGGCGAACGCGATCTTCTTGATGCAACCCGTGCGATGCTCCGGCGCGTCGAGACAAGGCGACTTCGGGCATGAAAATTATATTTCTCGTGATCGCCCTTGGCCTTGTCGCCGTTGTGGTGCCGGGTGGCGCGCGAGCGCAGGAGTTCGTTGCTGCTCCTCCTGTGCCTCACGCACGGGGCGCCCTGACCGGGATTGTGCTGGAGAACACGACCCATCACGCGCTGTCACCACACCTCATCACCTTTGCCACGATGTTCCCGAAAGGCGCCCTGCCCCGCGGCGTGGGGATCCAGACCGGCACGCAACCCGCGCAAGCCGACGTGAAACTGCGCTATCCGGACGGCTCGGCCAAATTCGCGGTCATCACCTTGCGGACACCGCCCATCGCCGCCGCCGCCGATGCAGGCCTGCTCCTGCGCGCGAGCGGCCACGCCGCCCGCGGTATCGTAGCGATCGCACCGGTGCTGGCCGCCCACCCGATCACCATCCATGCCGTGATCACGCCCAAAGGTGGAGCAACCCAAACCTTCACCATCGACATCAGCCATTGGTATCGACGCGCAAAAGCGGCAGGTCGTCTGTCCCCCTGGTTGCAAGGCCCGCTGGCCCACCAGGTCCGGCTCAGCCGCACGCTGGTCAGTTCGCTCCGCCTCGTGGTCGATCTGACGGCCTATCGAAGCGGTGCGATCGGTGCGGACATCCAGTTTGATAATGACCGCGCCATGACATCGTCGGGCGGTGCCATGCGTGAAACCGTCAGCATCAGCATTGGCGGAAAAACGATCTATCGTGTCGGCCCGCTCACGGAGCATCAATACCAGGACTGGCACGTTGTCCTGCGCACCAATGGTCGAGTGCCAATCAACGTGGTGCACGACATCGCGGCGCTGGAACGTCTAGGCGCGATTCCCCATTACGAGTTGCATCCGGGCGCGGCACGCAGCGTGCTGATCGCGTATCGGCGCGCGATCATGCAACCGGGTTGGGACGCTCCGCTCGCCGCCGATGGCGTGACCAAATATATGCCGACCACGGGCGGACGCGGCAGCATTGGCCCCACCACCCGCGCCAACGCGGTCTGGCTGATCAGCCAGAACCCGATTGCCGCGGAGTATGCGATCGGGCAGGCCGATGCCGCCGGCGCCGTTCCCTGGCACATGTGGTATCCGAAAGCCGGCAATTTCCTGACCACAGCCGATTTTCCGGATATCTGGACCGATCCGCGCGGCGGCCCGCATTCCTACACGACTGGCCTCACGCAGCAGGTGGGAAATACCGGCTGGACCCCAGACGCCTCCCATCAGCCAGACCTTGCCTACATTCCCTACCTGCTGACCGGGCGCCGCTACTATCTCGACCAGCTGAACGCCCAGGCCAGCTTCGCCGAGACCGACTTCTGGCCCGCGGCGCAGGCTCGCAACGGCGGCGAAGGTATCGTCGTCGGATCGGGGAACCAACTCCGCGGCGCTGCATGGGATCTGCGTGAGATTGCCGAAGCGGCCTATATAGATCCTCAGTATAGCGTGTTGCGCCAGTATTTCGCCCGTATGGTCGCCAACAATATGGCGTTCTTGCTACGGAAACTCCCGTTGTGGCAGGCGCGCGAAGGTGAAGCCTACGGCTATCTGCCCGGCGAATACCGCGTGCGTACCGTGACCCCTCCCTGGCAGCAGGATTTTTTTGCCATCGTCATGAGCATGCTGGCTCAGCACCATGTGGCCGGTGCCCGGGCAGTGCTACTTTGGCAGACGCATTTTCTTGCGAACTCGCTGCTCCCCCTAGCGCAGGGGTTCAATCCGCATGATGGAATTGTCTACAATCTCGCGGTTTATAATGCGAATACCAATCGCTATTACAGTAGCTGGAGCGCCATTCGCCAAGCGACTAGAGAAGCTGGCGAGGCCAATGGTAACGGCTGGAAAAACAGCAACGGCTATTATGCTCAAACCCGCCTTGCCGCTCTTGCCGGAGTCGCCAACACCACCGACTCCGTCCACGCCCGTGCCGCCTATGCCTGGCTTGCCCATGCCCACGCCCCGTTTACCAGCACGACGGCCCTCGCCCAAGACTCGCAATATTGGATCACCCCCACCCGGCATCCATGACATCGCAACCCCAAACCATAGCAGCGGTCTTGCTCTACCGCTTCCACGAGAAACTCAATGAACCACAACTCGTTGCGCCTCGTCCGCCCCTCTGGTCAGATGCGCATTGGGAAACGTTGTCACGAATTTCCTGAGACCAATGCCAAAGAGGCTATAATGTTCTATTTTCTTCGTAAAATATGTAACGCATCTGCATATTTCTGCATTTTATTAGCACCTGCGGGTTCGATCAGAAACACTTTCGGTAACGCAAATCCTCGCCATTTCTCGATTGCACCGTGAGAATTTAATAATAGATGAAATGGAGAATACAATGATTCGCTGCCCTCTTTGCACGAATATGACTCATAGTCTACTAAAATCTCATTTTTTACGTTGCAATCTTTGTTCTATTATATTTACGCTAGACAACACCTCCAATCTAAATAATATTGAATACTACCGCTCCAATGGCGTTGATCTAGTTTTCCCAAACTGGAACAATTGGCTTTTTCGGTCAACAGGACGATTTTTAAAATCGAATTTACATAAAAATACCATATATTTTTCACCAAATTC
>NZ_AFPR01000023.1:0-1070 GCF_000219295.1 Acidiphilium sp. PM | reverse complement strand
CGCGACGCGGTGCAGCCAGGTATCAAACCGCGCCGCCCCCGGCCGCCAAGCCCGCGCCTGCCGCCAGACCCGCAGGAACACCTCCTGGGCCACGTCGTCGGCCAGCGCCGAATCGCGCAGCAGCCGCAGCGCGAGCCCGTGCACGCGCGGCAGCTTGTGCGCCATCAGCGTCCGAAACGCTGCCTCCTCGCCCATGCCGATCCTTGCCAGCAGGTCCGCATCCGGGTCCCCGTCCGGGTCTGTCATGTCCTCGCGGGTGCCCGCCTTGCGCTGGTTGCCGCGCCGACCGGCCCATCCGGTCGGCATCCGGCCCATTCAACGCACGGGCGACGGGTTTCCGTCGCCGGCGCGGGAGCGCCTCTCGCCGTGCGCGCATTCAACCCAGCCGTACCAGCGGTAGCAGGCCCGCCGACGCGCGGGCAAGGGTGCCGGTCGCGAGCAACAGCGTGCCGCTCGCAAGCCTGCGCCCGTCGCCGAGTTCGAGGCCGAGCCGCACCGCCGCGACACCGCACAGCAACTCCGCCCGGCAGGCCTCGGCCCGGGCGAGCAGAGTAGCGTCGAGCCGCCTGCGGGTCGGTGAAGGGCAGTGGCACTGCCTGCTCGCGGCCGCGCCGGAGCAGCCGCACCCGGACATTTCGAAGAACCCTGGGATCGAGGTGGTTTGAGGGTCTGAGTATGCGCCTTGACGAATTTGGGCTGGGTGCGGCGTTCATAGGGACGCGGACTCACCAATAGCCCCAATTCTACATGGAATCCCGAAGATTAGTTCTCCTCATCGAATAAGCTCACGGCTTCCAGCCGGTCCATAGTATCTGACTCGGCATCAGCACCTGCGATTAGTCTTGCCTCGAATCTGAACTCCGGCGCGGATATGTCGATACCCACAAGGTCGACAGAGCGGAGCAAGTGCCTACGAAGCTAGCGCCGGCGAAGGCGCAATGCCAAATTGCGCCGTCACCGCCTTGCAACTCAAACCATTATCAACCGCAGCCAGAAGCCGCACGCGCAAATCCATCGAGAGAGGCAGCCCCATCCAGGACGACATCCTTTATCAGCGCGGACTCTGGATC
>NZ_AFPR01000024.1:0-4726 GCF_000219295.1 Acidiphilium sp. PM | reverse complement strand
CTTCATCGTCGACTATCTCGAACTGGTGGACGCCGGGACCCTCGCGCCGCTGACCGCTCCGGACGACGGCGCCCGTCTCCTCGCCGCCGCGCGGCTCGGCACGACCCGCCTGCTCGACACGGTCGCAGTCTGAAAAATCGAGACGCCGCAGGATGATGGTCGCATTTATGTTGCACCGTTAAGCTATATTTTACCTCGCTGCGCCATCATCACTGCCAGGTGTTCAGCCGTGATGGAGCAAAGGCGCTTGAGTTTACCCCAGTCTCCGGACCTTCAGCCGTCCTCTGGCCTGATGCCCGTGCAGTCGCGCCGTCCTGTCGCCGGGCGGACCGAGTCGGAGCGTCGGGAACGCGCCTCGCTTCGCCGTCTCGAGGCGGGCGAGCAGCGCAAGCGCGCCGCCCGCCTCGCCGAGGCTCTCCGCAATGACAGCTTTGTTCTGCGCTACCTGCCGCGGCTCGATCTCGCGTCCCCCGGCGATGGCTTCGTCTCGGCCGAACTGTGGCTCGGCCTGCCGAATCGCCGCCGCGGGCTCATGCCCGTGGCGCCGCTCCTCCGCGGGATCGACCGCGCGCCGCTTCGCCACGAGATGTTATGCCACACGCTGCGCATCGCGGCGGAAGAACTGGCCTGCGGGCCGCCGCGCTGGCAGATTTCGGTGCCGATGTCCGGCCATGCGCTGGCGGACGGCCTGATCGGCGAGGTCGCGCTGCAGACCTTGGATCCCCTGGGCATCGAGCCGCACCGGATCGACATCCTGATCGACGAGGCCGAACTCGTCATCGGCGGTGATCTGTTGCAACAGCAGATCGCCAGCCTGCGCGAAGCCGGAATCGGCGTCACCCTCGAAGGGTTTGGGAACGCGTTCGGCGGCCTCGCGCTGCTCTCCCGGCTCCCGTTCACCGGCCTCAAGCTCGATCGCCGGCTGGCGCATGCGCTCGTGAACGATCCGGCCGGACCGGACGTGGTGCTGATCCGTGCCGCGATCGATATTGCGCGCCGCTACGACGTCCTCGTCTCGATCGACGGGATCGAGACCGAGACGGAATTGCAGAAGGCCCGCGAACTCGGCATCGGCCAGGCTCAGGGACCGTGGGTCGGCCCGGCATTGCCGGCGGATGTGATGCGCGCGCGGCTGCGGCTGAACGGCTGAACCCGCGACCGGAACTTGCCCGAGGCCCCGATCCGGGCCAGAGAATGCGCGATGACCGCCGTTCCGCATTCCGCCAGGCCTTCCGCCCCCGCGACTCCCGACGAGGCTGGCCGCGCCATCCGCGCCACCCTTGCGGACCGCCGTCCGGGCGCCTCGATCTGTCCGACCGATGCCGCCCGCCAGATCGCCGCCGCGCGCGGCGAAACCGCGCCGGACGCCTGGCGCCGCCATCTTGCCGCCGTCCGCCGTGCCGCCGGGGATCTTGCGCGCCGGGGCGAAATCATCATCCTTCGCAAGGGCAGGGCCGTCGACCCCGACGCGATGCGCGGCGTGATCCGTCTGCGCCTGCCCGGCGTCGAGGCCGAAACAACGGAGGAAACCTGATGGCCGTTGGCATCCTGCCGCTGCTGCTGAGTCTGATCTTCCCTGCCTGCGGCAAGGCCGGGGCTGCCGGGGTCAAGCCGCCCGGTTTCGTCGATTTCACCCATCTCACGCTGCCGTCATCGCCGAACAAGGCGCTTGCAGCCCCCGCCGGCTTCATCCCGAAACCCGCCTTTGACACGCCGCGCTACGCTCTGCCCCCTGCCGCGCTTTACGCGCTGGTCGCGCGTGTCGCCGGCGCCGAGCCACGCACCTACACGCTCGACGCCTTTCCCGACCGGCTGCAGCAGGCCTGGGTGGCCCGCACGCCGGCGGCCAATTTCCCCGACGTGGTGATCGCCCAGATCCGCCCCGACCCGGCCGGCGGCAGCGATCTCATCCTCTATTCCCACTCGATCTACGGCTATTCCGATTTCGGCACGAACGCGGCGCGCCTCCAGCGCTGGCTCTCGGCGATCGGCCGGGCGGCGGAGGCCCATCCATGAAATTCCTCCGAGCGGTCGGTGCCGCGCTCGCCGATGCCTGGCGCCTCGCCAAGCCCTATTTCAGCTCGGAAGAACGCTGGGCGGCGCTGGCCCTGCTCGGCACCATCATCGCGCTCAACCTGATCTCGGTCTATCTCAACGTCCTGTTCTCCTACTGGTACAAGATCTTCTACAACGCGCTGCAGGCGAAGGACGCCGCGGGTTTCTGGCAGTCGATCTTCACCTACAAGATGATCAAGGGCTATCCCTGGTTCGTCCCCGGCTTCACCGAGATCGCGACCTTCAACATCCTGGTCGGCGTCTACGCCTTCTACCTCCAGCAGATGCTGGAGATCCGCTGGCGCCGCTGGATCACCGAGAATTTCGTCACCGACTGGCTGGGCAACCGCGCCCATTACCAGCTCAGCCTGAAGGCCGAGGCCGGCAGCCCGCTCGACAACCCCGACCAGCGCATCGCCGATGACCTGCGCAGCTTCGTCTCGAACAACCTCTCGCTCGGCATCAGCTTCATCTCGAACATCGTGAACCTGCTCAGCTTCATCTTCGTGCTCTGGTTCCTGGTGCCGCCGCTGCATCTCCTTGGTCTGGTCATCCCCGGCTACCTGGTCTGGATCGCGATCATCTACTCGCTGGTCGGCACCTACCTGACCCATGTGATCGGCTGGAAACTGATCCCGCTGAGCTTCCAGCAGCAGCAGGTCGACGCCGATTTCCGCTTCAACCTGATCCGCGTGCGCGAGAACACCGAGCAGATCGCGCTTTATGGCGGCGAGGCCGAGGAAGGCGTCGGCCTCAAGCAGCGCTTCCATGCGATCTACCTGAACTGGTGGAAGATCATGAAGCGCACCAAGGCGCTGAACTTCTTCACCATCGGCTTCAGCCAGGTGGCGATCATCTTCCCGATCCTGATCGCCGCCCCCGGTTATTTCTCCGGTCTCTTCACCCTCGGCCTGCTGCTGCAGATCAACAACATCTTCGGCAACGTGCAGGGTTCGTTCTCCTGGTTCGTCTCGTCCTACCCGCAACTGGTCGGCTGGCGCGCCACCGTGCAGCGTCTCGACGGGTTCGAGCGCGCGGTGAAGCTGGCGCACGCGCACCGGCCCGACCACGTCGCCGTGGCGGCGGATGCCGCGCTGCACGCCGAGGACCTGACCGTCTCCCTGCCGGACGGGCGCGAACTGTTCGCCGGCGCCAACCTCGCGATCGAGCGCGGCGAACCGGTCGTGATCACCGGCCCCTCCGGCACCGGCAAATCGACCCTGTTCCGCGCGCTCGCCGGCATCTGGCCGTTCGGCCGAGGCCGGGTCTCCCGGCCGTCCGGCACGGCGATGTTCCTTCCCCAGAAGCCCTATTTTCCGCTCGGCTCGCTCAAGCGCGCCGTCGCCTATCCGCAGCAGGAATACGATGTGGACGACGAGGCGGTGCGCGCCGCGCTCGATGATGTCGGTCTCGGCGGGCTCGGCCTGCGCCTTGAACATGTCGACAACTGGTCGCTCCGCATGTCCGGCGGCGAGCAGCAGCGTCTCGCTCTCGCGCGCGTGCTGGTCGCGAAGCCAGACTGGCTGTTCCTCGACGAGGCGCTGTCCGCGCTCGACGAGGAGGCCGCCGCCAGCCTCTTCGCGATGCTGCGCGCCCGCCTGCCGGCGACGCAGATCGTCTCGATCGCCCATCATGACAGCGTCATTCGCCTGCACCCGCGGCGGTTGCGGGTCAGGCGGGGCGAGGGCGGCCATGCCCGTGTCGACGAAGCCGAAACAGCCTGATCACGGAGCGACCGCATGAATGAGCGAATGCCTTCCCCGCGCCCCATGGCGTTGTTCGGCCATCGCGGCGCCCGAGGCCTGTTGCCGGAGAACACGCTGGAGGGCTTCGCGAGCATCGCCGCGCTCGACCTGACCGGCGCGGAATTCGATGTCGGCCTTACCGCCGACGGCGTCGCGGTCGTGCATCACGATCCCCGCCTCAATCCCGATATCGCGCGCGATGCCGACGGCGCCTGGCTCGCGCCGGATGCCGCCCCCCTGCTGCGCGAGCGCACCCTCGCCGATCTAGGCACCTTCGATGTCGGCCACCTGCGGCCGGGATCGGACTACGCGGCGCGCTACCCGGAGCAGACGCCCGCCGACGGCGCGCGAATTCCCACCCTCGATGCCGTGATCGCCGCGCTGTCCGGGCGGGATCTGCTGATCGAGGTGAAAACCTTCCCCGACCGTCCCGGCCTCACCGCGCCGCCCGAGCGGATCGCCCAGGCGGTGATCGCCTGCCTCAACCGGCACGACGCGCTCGACCGGGCCGTGCTCTTCGCCTTTGACTGGCGGGTGCTGCGTGCGGCGGCGGCGGCGGCGCCGGCGCTGCGCCGCTGCTGCCTGACCGAGCCGGAAACGGTCAGCGCCGGCCCGCTCTGGCTCGATGGCTGCGACCTAGGCGCATTTGGCGGCAATCTCCCGCGCGCCGTGGCTGCCACGGGCGCCGTGTGCTGGGCGCCGTTTCATGCCACGCTCGAGGAGGACGATGTCCGTGAGGCTCATGCGCTCGGCCTCGCCGTGCTGCCCTGGACGGTCAATGCGCCGGAGGCGTTTGACCGGATGATCCGGCTTGGCGTGGACGGCATGATTTCCGACCGGCCTGATCTCGCGCGCGCCGCCATCGGGCGCGCCGGCCTGCAGGTCGCCGGCCCCGGCTTCGTCGCTGCCATGGCACGCTGAATCCC
>NZ_AFPR01000025.1:0-1554 GCF_000219295.1 Acidiphilium sp. PM | reverse complement strand
CGAACATGGCCTGGGAGATCCGCCCGCGCGGCGCGGGCAAGGGGCGCGCGCTGGAATGGTTCATGGCGCGGCCGCCTTTCGCCGGGCGCGTGCCGGTCTTCGTCGGCGACGATGTGACCGACGAGGAGGCGATCGCGGCGGCGGCGGCGCTGGGCGGGCACGGGCTGCACGTTCACCGCGATTTCGACGGCACGCCGGCCGCGGTGCTGGCCTGGCTGGGCAGCGCGCTGGCGCCGGGGAGGGTGTGAGGATGGGGCGGCTCGTCGTCGTTTCGAACCGGGTGTCGCTGCCGACCGACAAGGGCGCGAGGGCCGGCGGACTGGCCGTGGCGCTGGAGGACGCGATGATCCCCGGCTCGCTCTGGTTCGGCTGGTCGGGCCGGCGGGGCGGTGCGAATTCGGACCGGGCGAGCGTGAGCGAACATCAGGGCATCACCTATGCGACGGTGGATCTCGGCGAGACGGATTATCGCCGCTTCTATGTCGGCTTCTCGAACGGCGCGCTGTGGCCGCTGCTGCATTACCGGACCGGGCTGATCGATTACCGGCGGGACGATTACGAGGGGTATGTCGCGGTGAACGACCTGTTCGCCGCCCGGCTGGCGCCGCTGCTGCAGCCCGATGACGTGATCTGGATCCATGACTACCAGCTCCTGACCCTGGCGGAGGCGCTGCGCCGGCTGGGGGTGAAGAACCGGATCGGGCTGTTCCTGCATATCCCGTTCGTGCCGCCGGCGGTGCTGCACGTGCTGCCGGAGGCGGAGCATCTGGTGCGGGCGATGGCGGCGGCCGATCTGGTCGGCTTCCAGACGCATGGCGACCGGTTGAATTTCCTGGAATCGGCGGCGTCCTGCATGGAGATGCAGCGCGTGGGCGAGGACGGCTTCGTCCATAACGGGCACCGCACCATGACGACGGTGACGCCGGTGGGCATCGATGTCGAGGGGTTCGCCCGGGCGGCGCGGCGGGCGGCGGGCATGACCGAGACGCGGCGGCTGATCTCCAGCCTGGTGGGGCGCGCGCTGGCGATCGGGGTGGACCGGCTGGACTATACCAAGGGGCTGCCCCTTCGCTTCGCCGCCTTCGGCCGGCTGTTCCTGCGCCACCCCGAGCATCTGCGCCGGATCAGCCTGTTGCAGATCGCCGCGCGCTCGCGCGAGGATGTCGACCGGTACCAGTCGCTGCGGCGGGAGCTGGACCGGCAGGCGGGCGAGATCAACGGCGCCTATTCGGATTTCGACTGGACGCCGGTGCGCTACATGACGCGGGCGGTGAACCGCACCACGATCGCCGGGTTCTACCGGATCGCCAGCATCGGGCTGGTCACGCCGCTGCGCGACGGCATGAACCTGGTGGCGAAGGAATACATCGCCGCGCAGGACCCGGCGGACCCCGGCGTGCTGGTGCTCTCGCGCTTCGCCGGGGCGGCGGAGGACCTGACCGAGGCGCTGATCGTCAACCCGTATGACGCCGACCAGGTGGCGGATGCGATGCACACGGCGCTGCTGATGCCGCCGGAGGAGCGCGTCGCGCGGCATGCGGCCTGCTGGCCAAG
>NZ_AFPR01000026.1:0-1201 GCF_000219295.1 Acidiphilium sp. PM | reverse complement strand
CCTAGTGTGCCGATTCCGAAGTTCCTATGCAGAGTGATCCTGGATGGCGTTGGTGCGCTGGCAGAAGCGTTGGACGGCGGCGAGGATTTCGTCGGCTGACTTGACCCAGCGGAATGGCTTAGGGTCGGCGTTGTGGGCGTCGATATAGGTGGTGATCGCCGCCTCCAGTTCTCGGACGGAGCGGTGCGCGCCGCGGCGGATCTGGTCATCGGTGAGCATGCCGAAGAAGCGTTCGACCTGATTGATCCAAGACGCCGAGGTGGGGGTGAAGTGCACATGCCAGCGGGGCCGTTTGGCGAACCAGTCGCGGATCAGCTTGGTCTTGTGGCTCGACGCGTTGTCCATCACCACGTGCACGTCGAGATCAGCGGGGACATTCTTCTCAACCATGTCCAGGAAGCGGCGGAAGTCTGCGGCACGGTGGCGTGGCATGCACGTGCCGATGATCGTTCCGATCTTGACGTCAAGTGCGGCGAACAACGATGTCGTGCCGTGCCGCTTGTAGTCGTGGGTGCGACGCTCGGCTTGCCCTGGCCGCAGCGGCAAGATCGGCTGGGAGCGGTCGAGCGCCTGCACCTGTGTCTTCTCGTCGACGCAGAGCACCACCGCACGGTCGGGCGGGTTCAAGTAGAGCCCAACAATGTCGCGTACCTTCTCGATGAACAGGGGATCGGTCGAAAGCTTGAATGTCTCGCTTCGATGAGGCTGCAGAGAGAAGGCCCGCCAGATGCGGTGCACGGTCGATGGTGCCAGTCCGGACGCCCGCGCCATCGACCGAGTGCTCCAGTGCGTCGCCGCCGCGGGCAGCTTCTCCAGCGTCGTCGTTATCACCTCGGCAATCTTGTCATCGCCGATCTTGCGCGGCGCGCCGGGGCGAGGTTCGTCGAGCAGGCCATCCAGACGCTTCGCGGCAAACCGCGTCCGCCAGGTCGCCACCGTTACCCGCGTGATCCGGAGTTTCTCGGCGATCCCGAGATTGCTCATGCCGTCCGCGGCCAGCAGTATAATCTCGGCGCGCATTGCGTCCCCGCGAGCGATTTTGCGCCGTCGGATGCGCGTCTGAAGTTCAATGCGCTCCTCGTCACTCAACTCGATCCGAACCGCCTGTCCCCACGCCATCCTGACACCCTCCGAGATCTTCGGCGATCAGAGAATCACCTTTAGGGGCTTATGGCTAGATATTTCAGAGACGTCACACTAG
>NZ_AFPR01000027.1:0-3679 GCF_000219295.1 Acidiphilium sp. PM | reverse complement strand
CCGCCTCGCCCGCGCGCCCGACGGCGCCATCGCCGTCACCGACCGCTGGGGCCACGAGCGCCGCTACGCCGCCGTCCTCTCCACCTGCCAGACCTGGCTGCTCACCACCTCGATCGAGACCGACGAGCGCCTGTTCTCCCAGAAACTGTGGATGGCGCTCGACCGCACCCGCTACATGCAGTCCTCGAAAACCTTCGTGATGGTCGACCGCCCCTTCTGGCGCGACCGCGACCCCGTCACCAACCGCTACCGCATGTCCTGCACCCTGTCGGACCGTCTGACCCGCGGCACCTACCTGTTCGACAACGGGCCCGACCGCCCGGCCGTCATCTGCCTCTCCTATTCCTGGATGAGCGATGCGCTGAAGGTCCTTCCCCTGCCGCCGGAGCGCCGCGTCGCCCTCATGCTCCGCGCCCTCTCCGCCATCTACCCGGATGTCGACCTGCCCGCCCGCATCATCGGCGACCCCGTCACCATCTCATGGGAGGCCGACCCCGGCTTCCTCGGCGCCTTCAAGGGCGCGCTCCCCGGCCATTACCGCTACAATCGCCGCATGTACTGCCACTTCATGCAGGACGACCTGCCGCCCGAGCAGCGCGGCCTCTTCCTCGCCGGCGACGAAATCTCCTTCACCCCGGCCTGGGCCGAGGGGGCGGTGCAGACCGCGCTCAACGCCGTCGGCGGCATCGTCCGCCATCTCGGCGGCGCGGCACCGGCGGCGAATCCCGGCCCCGCCGAATCCTTCGCCGCCCTCGCCCCCGTCGAGCTCCCCGAATGACGCCGTCCCTCTCACCATCCCGTCATCCGCCGCTGACATCGGCGCCCGCCGCCCCCACCTGAAGCCGGCCCCGGTCGCCGGGGCGGCACCGGAGAGCGGAGCAAAAACATGGATCTGGCCTTCGCCGCGCGGTTCCTGGGGGCGTTCTTCGCCATCATGAACCCCTTCGTCACCCTGCCGATCTTCCTGTCGATGACGGCGGACCGCACCGTCGCCGAACAGCGCTCGATCGCCCTGCAGATCGGCACCTACAGCACGGTGATGTGCCTCGTCATCGCCGTCGCCGGCAACGCGATCATCGGCTTCTTCGGCATTTCGATCGACGCCTTCCGCGTCGCCGGCGGCCTCGTTCTGCTCGGCATCGCCTTCTCGATGCTGAACGGCCACCCGATCACCGCGCACGAGCGCGGCGACCACGAGAAATCCGCCGACTCCGCCGCCGATGCGGCGGACGACGCCGAGGGCGGCATCGCCTTCTACCCGCTGACCTTCCCCCTCGTGGTCGGCCCCGGCACCATCGCCACCCTCATCATCTATGCCGGGCAGGCCCGCGGTGTGCCGGAATACGTCGCCTTCGGCCTGATCACCGCGCTGCTGCTCGCGGTGCTGATCGTCGTCCTCTACTTCGCCGCCTCGATCGGCCGGCTGCTCTCCGCCCGGATGCGCGTGGTCATGACCCGCCTGATGGGCATGATCCTCGCCGCCATCGCCGTCGGCATGGTCACCGCCGGCCTGAAGATCCTGCTCCCCGGCCTCACCTGAGGCCCCGCGAACCGCACAGGAGCCACATGCGCGCCATCCTCTCCGTCCGGATTTCCTCGCCCCTGCCGGCCGACGAACTCGTCCGCCGCATGAACGCCCGCGCCGCGGACTTCGCCGCCGTGCCCGGCCTCGTCCAGAAATCCTTCGGCCTCGACCCGCTCAGCGGCGACATCTGCGGCATCTACATCTTCGAAACCCGCGCCGCCCTCGAAGCCTACCGCGCCAGCCCCCTCGCCACCTCGATCCCCGCCGCCTACGCGGCGACAGAGATCCGCCGGGAGATTTTCGATCTGGTCAACCTCGTGCAGAATTGAACCGCCCGCCGCGCCCGAACCGCCGACAGAGGCTGGCAGGGATCGCCGCTTCGGGCCGTTCAGTCGTCGGCGAAATATTTCGTCCGCACCGGCAGGCCGGCCTCGGCGCGCAGCTTGTTCTCGGTGAACGGCATGTCCCCGAACCCCTTGATGCCAACCGTCATGTGCTCCTCGCTCCGGTCGTCGCGCTCGGCGGCCCCGTTCAGGTAGTGCCATGCGTGGATGAGTTCGTGGCCCAGGGTGATATGGGGAATCAGCCAGGTCCCGTCCTTCGTGAGCAGCTCGTTGTTACTGTAATAGACCCAGCAGCAGCAGCCGCAGCCGACCTTGCCGCCACTCATCATCTTGCCGCGGCCTTCCGCCTCGTCGATGCCCTGGCACGCGATCTTCGCAGCCATCGACGGCATCAGAGCGCCCTTCCGGCCGTAATACCAGTCGTCATATTTCGCCTGGTCGCCGACCCGGATGTTGCCGTTGCCGCCGACCAGCCCGGGCGCGCTGTACTGCCGCGACAAGGGAGGCTGAAGCACAACGTTCACGCCGTTCGGAAAATGGCCGTGCGATCCCGGCCGCGACTTCGCGATGGCCTTGAGCAGTGCCTTGCCGGTGTCGAGCTGATTCAGTTTGCGCAGGTTTTCCTTGATGATAACCTTGGCCTCCTCGACGCGGCGAGTGGAACCTCGGCCGTTTCTGGAGCGACGCGGCCACCACCGCAGGTAGCGGCGCCCCCGCTGCCCTTAGCCAGTTTCTTGGTTCGGCTGGAGCGCCGTTTCTCCGTCCCGGCCTGATCGTCCGCTCGGCGTCGCGCGCAGCCGCGGTCAAGAATGGCCGCAGGCCGCTTCGCCGGCTCGTTCAGCCGCGCCTCCAACTCCGCAATCCGGCGTTCAGCAGCGGCCAGCCGGACCGTCAGTTCCACGTTCCGCCGCTCCGAAGCTTGCAATGCTTCCCACAGAGCACGGATCAGCGCATCTTTCTCGGCGTGCGATAGAACGGATAGATCAGGAAGCTCGGTCACGAAACCCGTCGAATCGCATCCGACGTGGTCACGTCAATTCACAATTGATTCAACACGCCTCCCGGCGGGGATGAGCAGCTACTCAAATTGCAGACCATTACCGAAAAAGTTCCCTACTACCGTGTAGTTGGCATTCTGCGCGGTGATGGCGGGGGTCGCAATGTCCCGATAATAGGCCCATGCCTTGTAGACGCTATATTCCTTGCGGAAGTCGCCAAGCTCGGTCCCGGAAACCTTCCAATATGAATAGGTTGCAGCGAGATCACCTGGAAAGCCCTGTCCGTAACAGTAGAAGTTTTGCCCCTGCCGGAAGAAGATCCAAACAAGTTTTGAAGTCGGAAGCACAAGTCCGAGCGGAGGAATATCAATGTTCGCCCGCTGCACTGCGTCCATAATGTATTTCTTAATCTGCTGCTCAATAACGAGGGCGTCAGAATCGCCGACATCGCGCGCCAGATTCTTGAGCAGCCCCTGGAGCTGATCGAAGTGCGTCGGAATCCCCATCCGTCGCTGATCAGCTGTGTGTTCAGTCTTTCCAAACAACTCGAAGATACGAGCCTTAATCTGCTCTTGTGCAAGCGAGCTACCGCCATGAGTTGCTCCATTGCCGGCCGAATAATCAGTGCCGCGCCTGCCTAGCCCATGCTTGGCGTCCCACTTATCTTTCAATGACTTACCCTCCTCTACGCATCAAGCAGATTAACTCACTGCCTTGTCTACAAATCCCAGCGTCGTGGCATTCTCGATCAATGTTCTGGTCTTTGCACGATCAAGCCCACTTTCTACTTCAGCGTCAATCTCAAAACGTAT
>NZ_AFPR01000028.1:0-9294 GCF_000219295.1 Acidiphilium sp. PM | reverse complement strand
CCCCGCCCGGAGGCAGTGGCCCGGGTCGGCTGCCGGGCCTGGGCCGAGGCGCTCGCCGCCTGGTTCGATCCCGACCTGCCGGACCCGCCGCCCTTGCCGCCGCCGGTGGGCCTGCCCGCGATCGATGACGGGCTTGCGCGGCTGGCCCGGCAGGCGGAACTTGTCCGTGAACCCGTGACTTCGGAGACCATCGCATGAGCGATCAAGGCCCAACCCGCCGCAATGGTGGCGTGGTGCGCATTATCGAGGCGCTGCTGTTTGGCGGGCGCTGGCTGCTGGCGCCGCTCTATCTCGCGATGCTGGTGCTGCTGGCGCTGATCGTCGCCCGTTTCATCGTCGAGCTCATCCATGCGGCACCCGGACTGATCGCGATGAGCGAGACGCAGGTGATCATGGCGACGCTGTCGCTGATCGACCTCTCGCTCACCGCCAACCTGATCGTGCTCGTGATTCTCTCGGGCTACGAGAATTTCGTCGCCCGCATCACCCTGGCGGAGGGCGACCGCCGGCCGGAATGGATGGGCAGCATCGATTTCGGCGCCCTCAAGCTGAAAATGCTGGGGTCGATCACGGTCATCGCCGCGGTCCATGTCACCCGCGTCTTCCTCGAGGTGCGCACCGAATCAGACCGCGTCGTGCTGTTCCAGTCCGGGCTGATGCTCGCGCTGGTGCTCACCGGCGTGCTTCTCGCGCTGACCGACCGGCTCGCCGGTCACGACTGAAGCAGCGCCGCGAGGAAGCGGCGGAACCGGTCGGGCTCGACCCTGTAGGCCTGCGGCGCGGTCTCGTGGATGCCTTCGCTCAGCAGGCCGATCCGCTGGCCGCGCAGTGCGGCGATCGCCGACTGGTCGAGCGCGTGGCAGCGGATCACCCCGGTCACGCAGTCCGGCCCGGCGAAGATCGCGTTGTGCAGGCCCGAGCCCATTGGCCCCACGATCGCCCGCGCGCCGGCGAACAGCCCGACCTGTTCGGCGAAGGGCAGGGTTTCCGGCCGCAGCACGGCGAAGCCGAATTCGTCGCGGGCAATGGCGGCGATCTCGCTCTCGTTGACGTAGCGGCGTTGCGGCGCATCGGGATTGGCGAAATCGCCGCGGGCGACGAAGATCCGTGGCACGGGTGCTGCGGGCGGGCGGGTTGTGCGGGCGATGAAATCGTCGATCAGCGATCCGGTCAGCGGATGATACCCGCCGCGCCGGCCGAGCAGCGGGAGGATGATGGCGCGGTCGAGATCGAGTTGCTCGTGCGCCGAGTCGAACCAGATGGCCTGTTCGGGATCGATCCCGAGATGATCGTGCAGGATCGCGATGAACCAGTCCGGCATCTGGCGGTCGAGCACCGGGAGGGCGCCAGACAGCAGCGGCGAAAACCGGGCGGCGAGCAGCAGCTTCGGCAGCATCTCGATCAGCAGGTGGCCGTAGACCCGAACGCCCCAGCCGTGAAAGACGAAGGCCGGCCGCGCCTCGCGCCGCGGCGGCAGGGTGGCGAGGCGCGCCGGCATCGCCCCGTCATCCTCATGCACGACGCGGCGGACATAGACGGGCATGACGCTCTCGTCATCGAGCAGCGCGCCGCCATGCCATACCAGCCCCGGCCCGGCGAGGCGCGCCCGCATCGGCCCGAGCAGGGCGAGATCGAAGGCCTCGCGCGGCGCCTCGGCGTGGAGCCGGATCCATTCCGGCGCAATGAATTCCGGATCCGCCGGGCGTGGCATGGGAAGCGGCGCCGGCATCGCGGCGGCGGCGAGGCGGATCCGCGGGATCGCGCCGCCCGCCGCGCGCAGCAGGCCGGACGGTTCAGCGCTCGTAATGGTCCGCCACCAGCCGGTCGAGCAGGCGGACGCCGAAGCCGGTCGCCCCCTTCGGGCCGACGGCGCCGTCCTTGGTCGCCCAGGCCATGCCGGCGATGTCCAGATGCGCCCAGGGCACCTTGTTGACGAAGCGCTGGAGGAACTGCGCCGCGGTGATCGAGCCGCCGGCGCGGCCGCCGCCGATATTCTTCATGTCGGCGATGTCGCAGTTGATCAGCTTGTCATAGGCCTCGCCCATCGGCATGCGCCATACGCCCTCGCCGGTGATCTTCGCCGCCTCGGCGAGCTGCCCGGCCAGCGTGTCGTCGTTCGAGAACAGGCCGGCATTCTCGTGGCCGAGCGCCACGATGATGGCCCCGGTCAGCGTCGCGAGGTCGACCATGAAGCGCGGCTGGAACCGCTCCTGCGCGTAGGCCAGCACGTCGGCCAGCACCAGCCGGCCCTCGGCGTCGGTGTTGAGCACCTCGATCGTCTGGCCGGAATAGGAGGTCACGACATCGCCCGGCCGCTGCGCGCTGCCGGAGGGCATGTTCTCGACCAGGCCGACCAGCCCGACCGCGTCGACCCGCGCCTTGCGCCCGGCAAGTGCTGCCATCAGGCCGATCACCGTGCCGGCGCCGGCCATGTCCCATTTCATGTCCTCCATCCCGGCGGCGGGCTTGAGCGAGATGCCGCCGGTATCGAAGGTCACGCCTTTGCCGATGAAGACCAGAGGATCGTGCGGGACGGCGCGCTCCTTGCGCGCAGGTTTCGCCGCCTGCTTCGCCTGTGCCTTGCGGCCGCGCGCCGGCGCCTCGGGCTCGGAGGCGCCGAGCCATTGCATGACCACCACGCGCGGCTCGTTCACGCTGCCGCGGGCGACGCCGAGCAGCGCGCCGAAGCCAAGTTTCTCAAGGTCGCGCTGGTCCATCACCTCGACCTTTACGCCGAGCGATTTCAGCGTCTTCGCGCGGTCGGCCATCTCGGCCGGGGTGAGGATGTTGGCGGGCTCGGAAACGAGATCGCGGGTCAGCTCCACGCCGGCGGCAAGGGCGGCGAGCGGGGCGAAGGCGGTGCGCGTCGCCGCCGTATCGGACGCCAGCACGGCGAGATTCGCGAGTTTCGGCTTCTGCTCCTCCTTCTGGCGGGTGCGGTAGCGGTCGAACCGGTAGCTGCGCAGCCGCGCGCCGAGGGCGGCATGGGCGAGCAGGGCGGGGTCGAGCGCATCGGCGGCGAGCGAGGCGGACGGCTCCTTCAGCAGTGCCGCGGCGGCGGTCGCCCCGGCGCTCTCGGCGCGGTGGGGGGTGACGTCGTCGGCGGCGCCGAGGCCGACCAGCACCACGCGGTCGAGACCGGCGCCGGGCGCGATCAGGGTTGCGGTCTGCCCGCGCTTGCCGGTGAAGCGCGCCGCCGCCATCGCGCGGGTGAGCCCACCTTCGAGGGCGGCGTCCAATGCTGCTGCAACACCGTCGAGCGCCGCGCCCTCGGCCAGCAGCAGGGCGAGCGCACCGCTTTCGGGCAGCGCGGGCTTTGCAAATCCGATATCGATCATGCCGTCTTGTCCCGTTTTCCGTTTCGTTTAGCGACGCAATCCAGCATGCTCGCCAATTTGGTGTTTTCCAAGCCCCGGGATATCAGGCGGGCATGAACGACAATCAACTGCTCGAACTCGCAGCCTCGCTGGCCGAGGCCGCGGGGCGCGAAATCCTTGCCGTCCGTGCCGGCGGCTTCACCGTTGACCGCAAGGCCGACGAAACCCCGGTGACGATCGCCGACACGCGCGCCGAACGGGTGATCGTCGAGGGGTTGCGCCGTGCCGTCCCCGAGATCCCGGTGGTTGCCGAGGAAGAAGTCGCCGCTGGCCGGCAGACCGATCCCGGCCGCCGGTTCTGGCTGGTCGATCCGCTCGACGGCACGCGGGAATTCGCCGAGGGGCGCGACGAGTTCGCTGTGTGCATCGGCCTTGTGGTCGATGGCCGGCCGCATCTCGGCGCGGTCGGCGCGCCGGCGCAGGGTGCCGTCTATGGCGGGATCGTGGGGCAGGGGGCCTGGCGGCAGAACGGTGCCGGCCGCCACCCGATTGCCGCCCGCACCCCGCCGGCGGAGGGGATCACCGTCTATGCATCTCGCCATTACGCGGACGATCCGCAACTCGCCGCCTATCTCGCCCGCTACAAGGTAGCGAAGCTGACGAATATCGGCTCGGCGCTGAAATTCTGCCGCCTCGCCGAGGGCGCGGCCGATTTCTACCCCCGCCTCGGCCGGACCATGGAGTGGGACACCGCGGCGCCGCAGGCGGTGCTGGAGGCGGCGGGTGGCCGCGTCGTCACCATGGCGGACGAAACCCCCCTCCGTTACGGCAAGAAGGGGTTCGAGAACCCCCACTTCCTCTGCTTCGGCCGCGCCGCCGGCTGAAGGCGTGGCTCAGGGCGCCGGCCAGAGCCAGGCCGCGCCCCGCACGCCCGAGGAATCGCCGTGCTTGTTGCGGACCACCGGCGTGTCGAACGTGTCGCTGATGATGTAGGGTTTCATCAGCCCCGGCAGGTCGGTGTAGAGATGGTCGAGATTCGACAGTCCGCCGCCCAGCACGATCACGTCCGGATCGAGGATGTTGACGATCATGGCGAGGCCGCGCGCCAGCCGGTCCGCATGGATGGCGAGGGCGCGGATGGCGCGTTCCTCGCCCGCGGCGGCGCGTGCCGGCACAGAGCCGGCATCCCGGGCGCCCGTCCCGTCCGCCTCTGCGGCCAGTGCCGGGCCGGCGATGTAAGTCTCGAGGCAGCCCGGCTTGCCGCACCAGCAGCGCCGCAACGGCATTTCCTCCATGCGTGGCCAGGGCAGCGGGGTATGGCCCCATTCGCCGGCGATGTGATGCCGCCCTTCCAGCACCTTGCCGTCGATCACGATGCCGCCGCCGCAGCCGGTGCCGATAATCACGCCGAAGACGCAATGCGCGCCCGCGCCCGCGCCGTCCGCCGCCTCGCTCATCGCGAAACAGTTCGCGTCGTTCGAGACGCGGACGGGCCGGCCGAGCTTCGCCTCGAGGTCCTTGTCGAACGGGTTGCCGTTCAGCCGCTCGGAATTGGCGTTCTTCACGAGGCCGGTGGCCGGGCTGATCGTCCCTGGAATGCCGATGCCGATGCCATGCGCCGGGCCGAGCCTGGCCTCGGCATCCTGAACGAGGCCGGCGATCGTGTCGATCGTCCGACCGTAATCCTGCGGTGTCGGAACCCGCACGCGATGCGCCAGCGAGCCGTCGGGCATCAGCGCCGCGATCTCGATTTTGGTCCCGCCCAGGTCGATGCCGATGCGATAGGTCATGATCTGTCCCGTCCGTTACGTCCGGCGCCTCTATCACGCCATTGGGCCTATTGCTCAAGAGGCGGCGAGGCGTCACCATGTTCCCATGGCGGACAGACAGCTCGACGCGCGCTATCTGAAAGGGCCGATGCCGGTGCTGCGGGCGGCCCGCGAACTGCGCTCCATTGCCCCTGGCACGCGGCTGCGCGTGCTCGCGACAGATCCCCGCGCTGTCGTCGATTTTCGCGATTTCTGTCGCGATGCCGGCCACGCGCTGATCTCGTGGAGCGAGGTAAAGGGCGTCTTCAGCTTCACCATCCGCGCCGGCGGCGCGAAACAGGAGGCCGCCGCGAAAGAAGCGGCCCGGCACGACACCGCCAGATAAGCAAACCAACAGGGAGACTCCGAGACAGATGCCCGTTGCCCTGATCACCCATCCCGCCTGCTTCGACCACGATACCGGCCCGCACCACCCCGAGCGCCCGGCGCGGCTGCGGGCCGTGCTGGGCGCGCTGGAAACGCCCGAATTCCAGCATCTGCTGCGCGAGGTGGCGCCGGAGGCGCCTGAATCCGCGCTGCGCGCGGTGCATCACGACGCTTATGTCGATTCGATCCTGGCGATGGCGCCAGCGGAAGGCGAACCGGTGCATCTCGATGCCGACACGCTGATGAGCCATGGCAGCCTCGCCGCGGCGCTGCGCTCGGCCGGCGGCGCCATGCGCGCGGTCGACGCGGTGATGGAGGGCTGGGCCCGAGCCGCCTTCGTTGCCACGCGGCCGCCGGGGCATCACGCCGAGCCGAATCGTGCCATGGGCTTCTGCCTGTTCGCCAATGCCGCGATCGCCGCGCATCATGCCCGCGCCCATGATCTGAAGCGCGTTGCCGTGGTCGATTTCGATGTCCATCACGGCAACGGCACCCAGGCGATGTTCGAGACGGATGCCGACCTGTTCTATGCCTCCTCGCACCAGTATCCGTGCTATCCGGGCACCGGCCGCCCTTCCGAGCGCGGGGTCGCCGGCAATATCGTCAACGCCGCGCTGCCGCCCGGCTCGGGCTCGGCCGAGTTCCGCGCCGCCTGGCAGGACACGCTGATCCCCGCACTCGAGCGGTTCGCGCCGGAACTGCTCATCATCTCCGCCGGGTTCGATGCCCACCGGTTCGATCCGCTCGCCGAACTCAATGTCGAAACCGCCGATTTCGCCTGGCTGACCGAGGCGCTTGTGCGCGTCGCCGACCGGCATTGCGGCGGCAAGGTGGTTTCCCTGCTCGAGGGCGGCTACGATCTCGAGGCGCTCGCCGCTGGCACCGCCGCCCATGTCCGCGCCTTGATGCGGCATTGATCCGGCGCTATCGCGGGGAAAACTTGGGAGTTTCGATCATGGCCGCAGCCAAGCCGGACGCCGGCGCCCCGGAGTCGGGACCGGACATCGACAAGTTGTCCTTCGAGGATGCCCTGGCCGAGCTGGAGCGCATCGTGCGCGGGCTCGAAACCGGGCAGCAGAAGCTCGAGGACGCCATCGCCGCGTATGAGCGCGGCAGCCGTCTGAAGCAGCATTGCGAGGCGCGGCTGGCCGAGGCCGAGAGCCGCGTGCAGTCGATCGTCGCCCGCGCCGACGGCTCCCTTGCCCTGAAGGACGACCAATGACCGCCACCGAGTCCGATGCCGCTCTCGCCGCTGCCCTCAGGGACGCGGCTGCCCTGATCGAGACCGAACTCGACGTGCTGCTGCCCCTGCCCGAGGGTGAGGAGCGCCCGCTGGTCGAGGCGATGCGCTACGCCGTGCTCGGCGGCGGCAAGCGGATGCGCGGCTTCCTCGTGATCGAGACGGCACGGCTGTTTTCGGTCAACATCACCTGCGCCGTGCGCGTTGCCGCCGCGGTCGAGATGCTGCACGCCTATTCGCTGGTGCATGACGACCTGCCGGCGATGGATGATGACGATCTGCGCCGCGGCAAGCCGTCCTGCCACAAGGCCTTCGACGAGGCGACCGCGATCCTGGCCGGCGATGCGCTGCAAACCCGCGCCTTCGAGGTGCTGGCCGAGCCGGACACCCATTCCGATCCCGAGGTGCGCTGCGAACTGGTGCTGGCCCTCGCGGCCGCCTCCGGCGCGCGCGGCATGGTCGGCGGCCAGATGATCGACATCGTCTCGGAAGGCCGGCAGCTCGAACCGCCGGTGATCACCCGCCTGCAGGCGCTCAAGACCGGGCGGCTGATCCAGTTCAGCGCCGAGGCCGGTGCCATTCTCGGTCGCGCGCCGGGGCCGCAGCGGCACCATATCGCCGGCTACGGCCGGGATCTCGGCGCAGCCTTCCAGATTGCCGACGACATTCTCGACGAGGAGGGCTCGGATGCCAGCCTCGGCAAGACCGCCGGCAAGGACGCTGCCCAGGGCAAGGCGACGATGGTCGCGGTGATGGGGATCGAGCGCGCGCGCACCCATGCGGCGCATCTCGCGAGCCAGGCCGCCGCCTATCTCGACAGTTTCGGCGCGAAGGCGGATCTGCTTCGCGCGCTGGCCGCCTTCACGGTCAACCGCCGGAACTGACCGGCGGACGATGCGGATCGTCATCGCCAGCCGGATCCTGAACGAGGAGGACATCGTCGAGGCCTTCGTGCGGCACAACGCGAGCTTCGCGGCGCACATGCTCTTCCTCGACAATGGCAGCACCGACCGCACGCTCGCGATCCTGCGGGCGCTGCGCGACGAGGGGCTTCCATTGTCGGTGTTCCAGGCCCGCGCCGTCGGGTTCGACGAGGCGCGGGTGAATTCATGGCTCTACGAGACCGCCGACGGGCTGCACCACCCGGATTGGGTGGCGTTTCTCGATGTCGATGAATTCATCGTCGCGGGCGAGGGCGGGCTGGGCGGCGCGCTTGCCGCGACGGTGGCGGGCGCGGCGACGGTGCCGCTCGTGCATTATTTCGACACCGTGGACGACGATCCGGCCGAACCGGTCGTCCCAAGGCGGATGCGCTGGCGCGCGCGGCAGACCCCGCCGGTGCCCAAGGTCATCGTGCGCGGCGGCTTCGGCGCGCGCTGTGCCGTGGCACCCGGCAATCATGGTGCGTCGGTCGATGGCGTCGCGCTGCCGCAAATCGGCCTGCCCGGCGCCGCACTCGCGCATTATCCCCGCCGCTCCGGCTGGCACGACCTGCAGAAATGCGGGATCGGCTGGCTCAAGGTGCTGGCGGCCGGCGCGGCTGCGCTGCAAAACCGCTATTCGGAACACTATCAAGTGCCGTTCGAGCGTTTGCGTGATGCTCCCGCGAGCCTGATCGGCGACCCGGCCTATCTCGCCCAGCCCGTGGACCCGGCGCGGATGGTGTTCGACCCGATCGACTATCGCGGTGGCGAGCTGCGCCATACGGTGCCGTCCGACCCGGCGATGCGCGCGCTCGCGGCGGCGTTGCACCATGCCGAGGCGCTGGCCCGTGCCCATGGCCGCCTGCTTGACGAGTCGGTCGAGGCGCGCGGCCTGGTCGCGCGATGGAACGCGGAGCGCGAATTCCTGTTCTGACCGGAGCCGCGGCGACCGGCATGGAGGGCGGCATGGACCATGAGGCGAGGGGTGGAGCGGGGCGCCGGCGCATGGATCGCGATCGCCTTGCCGCGTTCAGCGACGGGGTGCTCGCCATCATCATCACGGTGATGGTGCTCGAGCTGAAGACGCCGTCCGGCCCCGAGCTTGCCGCGCTGTCCGCCAGCTTGCCGACGCTCGCCGGCTACGTGCTGAGCTTTCTCTATGTCGCGATCTACTGGAACAACCACCATCATCTCTTCCAGCTGGTCGAGCGGGTGAATGGCACGATTCTCTGGGCCAACATCCACCTGCTGTTCTGGCTGTCGCTGATCCCCTTCGCCACCGGCTGGCTCGGCGAGTACCCCCGCGCCTCGGGCCCGGCGGCGCTCTACGGCTTCGTCCTATTGATGCCGGCGATTGCCTGGAAGATCGCGCAGGCGGCGATCATCCACGCGCAGGGTCCAGACTCCCCTCTGGCGACGGTGCTTGGTCGCGACATCAAGGGGAAGATTTCACCGCCGCTCTATCTCGCCGGCCTGGTCCTCGCCTTCGTCTCGCCCTGGATCGCCGATGGACTTTACGCTCTGGTCGCCCTGTTGTGGTGCGTGCCGGACCGGCGGATCGAAGCGTTGTTCGACGGGCGCTGAGCGCCGCTCAGCCGGCCCGCGCCCGCTCGCGCAGT
>NZ_AFPR01000029.1:0-12694 GCF_000219295.1 Acidiphilium sp. PM | reverse complement strand
TGCGGTCCCGAGACACGTTGTTTTGTAGCAAACGTTACATTATATCATGGTGGACGATGATTCAAACCAGTACAGCTGCCCGATGCCGCGCCCACGCAGTCTGACAAACGAAGACCTGCTCGATCGGGCCATTCCGATCTTTCTCGGCAAGGGCTATGCCGGGGCTTCGTTGCGCGACCTGACAGAGGCCACGGGGCTCAGTGCCGCTGCGCTTTATCATCGGTATGGCGACAAGAACGGCCTGTTCCGCGCCGCTATTGACCGTTATGCCGATGACATGATGGTGCCGCTTCTTGAACGGTTTGCCGCCGAAGACGATCCGATCGCGGCGATCGCCGGGCTTCTCGCGCATCTGAGCCATGTTTCGGCGCAGGACCCGCATCGGATGGGGTGCCTGCTGGTCAACAGCGCGATGGATGGCGGACCGATTTCGGCTGAGGCCCGCGCTCAGGTCCATGCCCGGCTGAGCCAGCTGGAAGCATTCTTTCGCGATCGGCTTGAACACGCACGGGACCAGGGGCGCCTGCCCGCCGGGATCGAACCTCCGGCGCAGGCGGAACTCCTCCTCGCGACCGTTCTCGCCTTGCGCACCCTGGCGCGCCTCGATCCAGATCCCGGCCGGCTCGACCGGCTGGTCGCCGACGCGATGAGCCGCCTTCATCCCGGCGGATCCGGGACTCCATGATCGGTCTTCACTGCCGGACCACGCCGAACGGCCGCCAGACCGCGATCCTGCTCGAAGAGGCCGGGCTCGATTTCCGGATCGAGCCGCGAGCGCGGCATCGGCACCCCCTCGACGATTTTCCCAACCTGAAGCGCCGGTTCACGGCAATTGCCGCGCGGCGCGCCTGCGATCTGGCGCAGACGATCAACAACACGCCGACCGTATCCGCGACACGCGGGCGCACTCGTTCGGCCCGCGGGCAAGGAGGCCCTGATGCGTGAACCCCTGAAGCTCTACGATCTCGCCGGCGCCGACGAACGCGTCCGGTTCAGCCCGAATTGCTGGCGCACCCGCTTCGCGCTGGCGCACAAGGGCCTGCCCTGCGAGACCGTGGTCTGGCGCTTCATGGAAAAGGACGCCATCGCCTTCTCCGGCCAGGGCAAGGTGCCCGTGCTGGTCGATGGCACCCGCCACGTGCATGACAGCTGGACCATCGCTCTTTATCTCGAGGATACCTATCCCGACCGGCCGAGCCTGTTCGGCGGCGCTGCCGGCCGCGGCCTCGCCCGCTTCGTCAACCAGTGGACCAGCGAGGTGCTTCATCCCGCCATTGCGAAGGTGGTCCTGCCCGACCTCGTCGACATCCTGCACGAGGGCGACCGCGACTATTACCGCTCGACGCGCGAGGCCGCGTTCGGCACGACGGTCGGGGCGCTGCGGGCGGCGCGCGAGGACAACGTGAACGCGCTCCGTACCACATTGCGGCCGCTGCGCAGCACGCTGGCGGACCAGAAATTTCTCGCCGGCGACGCCCCGAACTATGCCGACCATGTCGCCTTCAGCGCCTTCCTCTGGGCGCACGCCTCGTCCCCGGTGAAGATCCTCGCCGCCGATGACACGCTGCACGCCTGGTGCGGGCGCATGTTCGACGCCTATGACGGTCTGGCTCGACTCCTGCCAGTCGCCGCCTGAACGGGAGGAAGCCGATGTCCGCCATCGAGGGTATCCGCGCCTGCGTGTTCGACGCCTATGGCACGCTCTTCGATTTCGGCTCCGCCGTCACCCGCTGTCCGGATGTGCCGGATGACCGCCGCGCGGCGCTGGTGACACTCTGGCGGGACAAGCAGCTGCAATACACCTGGCTGCGCAGCCTGCAGAACCTCTACACCGATTTCGAGACCGTCACCGCCGACGCGCTCGATTTCGCGCTGGAGGCGACCGGCCTCGCCGACCCCAAGCGGCGCGCCGCGCTGCTGGCTCTCTACCGCATCGTCTCGGCCTATCCGGAGGTCAAGGCGACGCTGGGCACACTGAAGGCGAAGGGGATTGCTACGGCGATACTCTCGAACGGCACCCCGGCGATGCTCGCCGCCGCCATCGCCCATGCCGGGCTCGGCGACGTGCTCGACCATGTGCTGTCGGTCGAGGCGGTCGGCGTGTTTAAGACCGATCCGCGCGTCTACCAGTTGGTGCCGGCGCGGCTCGGGGTCCAGCGCAAGGAAGTCTGCTTTGTTTCCTCGAATGGCTGGGATGCCTACGGTGCCTCGGCCTTCGGCTTCCGCGTCGCCTGGTGCAACCGGGCGCGGCAGCCGGCGGAGCGGCTGCCTGGCGCGCCCGATGCGGCGATCAGCGATCTCTCGGCCCTGCCCGGCCTGCTCGGCCTCGGCTAAGCCGGCGCGCTTGCGCCGCCCGATCCGGCGGCATAATGATCTGGATAGGAATCGGTGGCCCGCAAGGGCTGAAACGGGAACGCAGAAGGGCGAGATCGTGCCCCGGCTGCGGCTGCCCCCGCAACTGTGAGCGGCGAGGCGCGTTCATCCCGGCCATTGCGAGGCGGCGCAGACCGTCCGCGAGAAGGCCGAACGCGCCCATGACCCGCGAGCCAGGAGACCGGCCGGTCCCGAGACCATGCGCGCGCGTCCGGGCGGGGTGAACCGGGTGCGAAGGGTGAAGTCCCGAAGCCTTCGGTCGCCCTGATGGCAACACCCGCCTCGCCGGGTGCCGGACCGGAGTTTTTCCATGCGCGAGTTCGCGCGACACATCTTTTTCGTCCCCCTCGCTTTGTGCGGGGCGCTCGTCGGCGCCCGCGCCCAGAGCGCACGGCTTCCCGCCGGCACCGTGCCGATCGAGACCGTCACCGCCTCCTATGTGCGGACACCCATTGCCGACACCCCCGCATCGGTCACGGTCATCACGGCGGCGCAACTTCGCCGGCGCGGCGTGACGACCCTGGCCCAGGCGCTCGAGGCGGTTCCCGGCCTGAACGTTGTGCAATCGGGTGGGCCGGGCGCGCAGACCTCCGTCTTCATCGACGGCACGAATTCCGAAGACGTGCTGGTGCTGCGCGACGGCGTGCCGGTAAACGATCCCTCGGTGGCCAACGGCGCGTTCAATTTCGGCAATTCCGGCATCGGCGATATTGCGCGGATCGTGGTGGTCCGCGGCCCGATGTCCAGCCTCTACGGCTCGGGCGCGATCGGCGGCGTCATCAACCTGATCAGCAAGCGCGGGCACGGCGCGCCGCATGTCGATTACGACCTCGCCGGCGGCTTTCCCGGCCAGGGCGAAGGCAGCGTCACACTCTCCGGCCAGAGCGGCAAATTCGATTACGCGATCACCGGCTCAGTCATCGAGCAAGCCGGGTTCGACGCGACGGCGCGGCGCCTCGCCGTCTACGCCGCGCATCGCGATCCGTTCCGCTACAAGCTCGGCGCCATCAATCTCGGCTACACGCCGGTCGCCGGCACGCGGATCTCGCTGATCGTCCGCGCGCGGCAGACCGGGAGCCAATATCCCGATCTCGGCTATCCGATCTTCGACGATCCCTATGAAAACAGCTTCGATTCGAATGTCTTTTTCCGCTTCGGCGTGAAGTCGCACCTGTTCGACAACCGGCTGATCACCGAACTCGACATCGCCCACATCCAGGACGACCGTCGCTACCTGACTTTGCTCGATCCCGCCGACCCCAACCAGTTCGCCGGCAACAGCGGCTATCGCGGCGATCGCACTGTGATCCAGTGGAACAACGTGATCCGCCTGCCGGATTTTGGCCCGATGACCGACCCGACGCTCGTCGCCGGCATCGAGACCACACACGATACGGCGGTCGAAAACTACAACGCCAGCTTTGGCGGCTATCCCTACCTCCAGAGCCTCGCTGCCTCGCAATCCACCACCGCGGGGCATTTCGGCGCGCAGGCCACCATAGCGCGCCGCCTGTCGGTGCAGGGCGCTGTCCGTGCGGATTCGGTCAGCGGCTACGGCACCGTGGTGACGGAGCGCGGCGGCCTCGTGCTGGTCGTACCCGCAATCGACACGCGGCTGAAAGCCTCGGCGGGCAGCGGCTTTCTCGCCCCCTCGCTCTACGACCTGCACGGCATCGACAGTTACGGATATCACGGCAACCCGAACCTCCACCCCGAACACTCGGTCGGCTACCGGTTCGGTTTCGAGACCGTGCTGCCCGCCTTCGGCATGCCCGAAGCGGTCACGCTGCGGATGAGCTATTTTCACCAGGACATCTCGAACCTGTTCGAGTACACCTCCCTGCCTGACGGCACCAGCACGGAGGAAAACGTCGCCCGCGCCCGGATTCACGGCATCGAGGCGGGCATCGGCTTCGCGCCGGCCCCCTGGCTCTCCGGCCAGATCGACTATACCCGCACCATCGCCCGCGATGCTGCGACCGGCACCGCCCTCCTGCGTCGGCCGGAAAACGCCGGATCGCTCACCCTCTCGATCCGCCCGATCCCGGCGCTGTCGATCGAGCCCGCCATCCGCTATGTCGGCCGCTTCTCGGATTTCCTCTACGCCAATTCCGGCTATCCGATCACCTCCGGCAATCCGAGCGGCGTCGGCCTCGCCCAGCCCGGCACGATCGCCAATCTCGCAGTGAACTACCGGATCAGCCGCGCGCTCACCCTCTTCGCGATCGGTCGCAACCTGACCAACTCGGCATTCGAACCCGTGAATGGATTGCAGATTCCGGGGCAGAACTTCCTTTTCGGCTTGCGGGGAACCATCGGCGGCTGAACCTTTGCTCACCGCATAAGACATATTCATGAAATACATATGCTGCGGCGCACAAAATTCTTGAACGGGAAAGCGATTCCGCCATATAGTGCGATGCAGCAAACGATCAGTCGTTTGTCTGCTTTCTTGGACGTTTCCTCCCTAAACTTGGCGGCCTCGTGGCCGCCATTTTTTTTGCGGCAGTTGCCGGCGACGCGGTGGAGGAGCCAAAAAACACTTGCCTTCGCTCACGAGCTGTTTACCTTGCGCATGGCAGCTATCTCACAAAAGCAAGAAGGACGGGACCAATGGCACTATCAAGGCGCAAAGCTCTGCGTGGAGCGGCGGGAACATTCATCCTCGCCTCGGCAAGTCCCATCGCCCTGGCGGCGGACAAGGTCTATCACATCGGGATTACGCTGCCCCTGACCGGCGCAGATGCCGAGGCCGCGCACCTCATTCTTCACGGCGCGCAGCTCGCCATCAAGCTCGCCAACCAGAGCGGCGAACTCGGCGACATCCGCCTCGAGCCGATGATCCTGAACAACGCGACCGCGACTGCCGGCCAGTACGACCCGGCCCAGGCCGCCACCAACGCGCGCAAACTGGCCGGCACGCGCACGGTGCTTGCCAATGTCGGCCCCGAGATGAGCGGCTCCGGCAAGGCGATGGCGCCGATCCTCTCGATGGCCAATCTCGCGACCATCACCCCCTCGTCCACCGCGCCCGACATCACCAATCCGGCCTATGCCGGCGAGTTCGATCCGGGCGGCAAGCCGATCTATTTCCGCACCGTGACGACCGATGCCTATCAGGGCCCGAACATGGCGAATTTCTACGCCGAGGTCCTGAAGGTGAAGAGCGTCTACATCCTCGATGACAGCGGTGCCTACGGCGTCGGCCTCGCCAACGCCTTCGAAGCCCAGGCGAAGAAGAAGGGCATCAAGGTCCTCGGCCGCGACCGGCTCGACCCCAAGGCCGCCGACTATTCCGCCGTGCTCACCAAGATTGCCGCGACCAAGACCGCCTCGCTCTATTACGGCGGCACGATGCAGGCCGGCGTGAAGCTGGTGAAGCAGAGCTACCAGATCATTCCGCACGTGATCAAAGGCGGCGGCGACGGCATCCTGAGCCCCGAAATGATGACGGCCGCCGGTTTCCCCGCCGCCGAGGGCTGGTATGGCACCAACGCCTCGCCGCATGTGGTCGATGACCCGAAGCTGGCGAACTGGGTCAAGCTCTATACGAAAACCTACGGCGTCGCGCCGGACGATTACGCCATCACCGCCTATGACGCCGCCCTCGTCGCCATCGCCGGCATCAAGGCGGTGCAAAAGGCAGGCAAGCCGCTCACCGCCGCCAATGTCCGCGACGCGATCGCGACCGTGCATGTCAACGGCTTGCAGGGGCCGATCAGCTTCGACAAGTATGGCGACATGACCAGCCACATCGTTGCCGTGTTCCAGTTCCACCAGGACAAGTCCGCCCCGCTCGGGGACCTGAACAAGCAGATGCGATACGTCGGCGTGGCGCCGCAGCACTGACGCGGCGCCCATGACCGGAATGGCGGTTTTTCTCCAGCAGCTCGTCAACGGGCTGAGCCTGGGGGCGATGTACGCGCTGCTGGCACTCGGGTTCACCCTTGTCTACGGCATTCTCGAGCTGATCAATTTCGCGCATTTCAACGTCTTCATGGTGGGAGCGTTCGTTGGCCTCATCGTGCTGCAATGGTTCGGCCTGCAGGGCCAGGCGGTGGTGCTGCACGGCGCCCCGCTGGTGCTCTCGCTGCTCGCCGCCCTCGTGGTGACGATGGTGACCTCCGGCGTGCTCGGCGTCGCGATCGAGCGCTACACGCTGCGGCCGATGCGCAACGTGCGCGGGCCGATGGCGATGATCACCACGATCGGCGTCTCCTACATCCTGTTCAACGTCGTGTTGCTGCTGACCAACGCCCAGGCGCTGAACTACCCCGACCCGATGCCGAGCATCGACTACCATCTCGGCGGGGTGACGATCCGCCTCAAGGCGGTGATCATCTGGATCGTCGCGGCAGTGCTGATGTGGGGGCTGAACCTGTTCGTCAGGCGTTCGCGCCTCGGCAAGGCGATGCGCGCCGTCGCCCAGGATGCCGAGGCCGCGCGGATGATGGGTGTGGAGGTCGATCAGGTGGTGATGATCGCCTTCTTCGCCGGCTCCGCCCTGGCCGGCGCCGCCGGGATGATCTTTGGCCTGTACTACAATTTCACCCAGTACAGCATCGGCTACACCGCGGGTCTGCGCGCCTTTACCGCCGCCGTGCTCGGCGGCATCGGCAACGTGCCGGGGGCGATGGTCGGCGGCCTCCTCATCGGCCTGATCGAGACGATCGGCAGCCAGTACATCGCCGCGAAATGGGCCGATGTGATCATCTTCTCGATCCTGATCCTCACGCTGGTCTTCCGCCCGGCCGGCCTGCTCGGCGCGCAGGCGCCCAACCGCTCGTAGGCGGCGATGAAGCGCCTCGCCCTGCTCTCGCCCCGCCAGCGCCAGGCGCTGTTCGCCGCCCTGCTGATGGTGCTTCTGCTGCTGCCCTTCCTCGGCATCGGCCAGGCGAATATCGACGTCGCGGCCAATAGCTGCGCCTATGCCGCACTGGCGCTCGGGCTGAACATCGTGGTCGGTTTCACCGGCCTGCTCGATCTCGGCTACGCCGCGTTCTTCGCCATTGGCGCCTATGCCTATGGCATCCTGAACTCGTTCCAGCTCCACCCGCACTGGAGCGCGGCCTGGGCGCCGCTCGCGGCGATCGGCTTCGTCGCGAAACTCGGCGCGGGTGCGGCGGCGACGGTGCATTTCACCTTCCCCTTCTGGCTGATGCTGCCGGCCTCCGCCGTCATCGCCGCCTGTTTCGGCATGGCGTTCGGCGCGCCAACCCTGCGGCTGAAGGGCGACTATCTCGCCATCGTCACCCTCGGCTTCGGCGAGATCGTGCCGATCGTCGCGCGCAACTGGTCCTCGCTCACCAACGGCGCCGAGGGGCTGAACGGCGTCGGCCCGCCGGTCCTGTTCGGCTACCGCTTCGGCATCAACGCGACACCTTATTATTACGTCGGCCTTGGCCTCGTGCTGCTGCTGCTCTTCATCTCACTGCGGCTGAAACCCTCGCGGATCGGCCGGGCCTGGATGGCGGTGCGCGAGGACGAGATCGCCGCCAGCGCGATGGGCGTGCACACCACGCGGCTGAAGCTGCTCGCCTTCGCCATGGGCGCCGGGTTCGCCGGCATGACCGGCACGTTCTACATCGCCAAGCTGCAGACCGCGACGCCGGACATGTTCGACCTGCCGGTCTCGATCATGGTGCTGGTGATGATCGTGCTTGGCGGCCTCGCGAGCGTCTGGGGCGCCATTGTCGGCGCGGTGCTGCTCGAACTGCTGCAGGCCTGGTTCCTGCCCGCCCTGTCCGGCTGGGTGCAGGGGCTCGGCAACGCGATCCATTCGCCTTTCCTGCAAAATCTCGAGCTCACCTCGGCCTCGGAACTGATCTTCGGCATCATTCTGGTGACCATGATGCTCTACCGGCGCGACGGCCTCGTTCCGGTCGGCCGGAACGAGGTGCGGCTGAGCTATGAGCAGCAGGACGCCGCCGTCTCCCGCGGCGCCGCCCCGGCCGTGGCCAGGCTGCGCGCCGGGCTCGCCGAAACCACCGCCGACGCACGGCCCGCCGCGCTCGAAATCCGCGACCTCACCGTGAAATTCGGCGGGCTGACCGCGCTGAAATCGGTCTCGCTCGATGTCCCGCCCGGCAGCATCGTCGCCGTGATCGGGCCGAATGGCTCGGGCAAATCCACCCTGTTCAACAGCATCACCGGCCTCGTGAAACCCTCCGCCGGCGTAGTGCGCTTCGCCGGGCGCGACCTGCTTGGCCTGCGGCCAGACCAGGTGCTGCGCGCCGGCGTCGCCCGCACCTTCCAGAACATCCGCCTGTTCCCCAACCTCACGGTGATGGAAAACGTGCTGATCGGCCAGCACACGCATCTCTCCTCCGGCGCGGCCGGGGCGGTGCTCGGCCTGCCCCGCGTGCGCGCCGAGGAACTCGAAGCGCGCGAATTCGTGCTCGAACTGCTGGCGATGTTCGGCAACCGCCTGGTGCCGCGGATCGACCAAGGCGTGGCGCAACTCTCCTACGCCAATCGCCGCCGTGTCGAGATCGCCCGCGCGCTCGCCTCCCGCCCGCGCCTGCTGATGCTCGACGAGCCGACGGCGGGCATGAACCCGGCGGAAAGCCTCGAACTCGCCGAACAGATCGCCGCCTTCCGCGATTTCGGCCTCACTGTCCTGCTGGTGGAGCACAAGCTCGATGTCGTCACCCGCCTCGCCGACAACGTGATCGTCCTCGACCATGGCGAGAAACTCGCCGAGGGACGGGCCGACGAGGTGCGGCGGAACGAGGCGGTGATCGAGGCCTATATCGGCCGGGGCGTGGTCGATGCCTGAGGAAACCCTGCTCGAATTCGCCGGCGTGCACACCCATTACGGCGACCTGCACGTGCTCAAGGGCGTCGACTATTCGGTCGCGCCGGACGACATCGTGGTGCTGCTCGGCGGCAATGCCAGCGGCAAGTCGACCACGATGAAGACGATCATGGGCACGGTCACCCCTTCCCAAGGCGAGGTGCGCTTCCGCGGCGCGCCGATCAACCGGCTCAGCACCTCGGAGCGGGTCAGGCGCGGCATCGCCCCGGTGCTGGAGGGCGCGGCGACTGTTCCCGCGCATGACGGTCTACGAGAATCTCGAAATGGGCGCCTATACGCGCAAGCGCGGCCCGGAATTCGACGAGGATCTCGAACGTGTCTATGAGCTGTTCCCCCGCGTGAAGGAACGCCGCCACCAGCTCGCCGGCACGCTGTCGGGCGGCGAGCAACAGATGGTCGCGATCGGCCGCGCACTGATGGCCCGCCCGGCGCTGATCTGCATGGACGAACCCTCGATGGGCCTCTCGCCGCGCTTCGTCGAGATCGTGTTCGGCATCATCCAGACCATCAACCGCCAGGGTGTGGCCATCTTCATGGTCGAGCAGAACGCCCACATGGCGCTGCAAATCGCCAGCCGCGGCTACGTGCTGCAGACCGGGCGGGTCGTGCTCTCAGGCCCCGCCGCAGACCTCGCCGCCAACCCGGCGATCCGGGAGGCCTATCTCGGCGAGCTGCAGGTGGAGGAAAACTAGCCCGGCAGCGGCACGTTCACGCCGAAGATCTGCAGGAGCAGAATGACGTTGAGTCCGAGGATCACGATGGCGCCACCGATCGCGGCGATGGCGGTGATCCCGCGCACCGCGAGCGCGCCCATCAGCGCCCGCCGTGTGGAAAACCACAGCAATGCCAGCATCGGCACCGGCAGCGCCAGGCTCAGCACCACCTGGCTGAGCACCAGCGCTCGTGTCGGGTTCACGCCGAGGCCGATCACCACGAAGCCGGGGATCATGGTCAGCGCCCGGCGAAGCCAGATCGGGATCGAAAAACCGACAAATCCCTGCATCACCATCTGCCCCGCCAGCGTGCCCACTACGGAGGACGACACGCCGGAGGCCAGCAGCGAGATCAGGAAGATCACCGCGGCACCGGCGCCGAGCAGCGGCGAGAGCGTGCGATAGGCCTCGCCGATCTCGGCGATCCCCTGATGCGCCGGATGGAAGGCGCCGGCGGCCATCGCCACCATCGCCATGTTCACCAGCCCGGCGACCCCGAGCGCCGCGAGCACCTCGATATTGGAATAACGCACCAGCCGCCGGCGCTGCGCCGCATCCTGCGGCGCCACCCGCGCGCCGGAGAGGCCGGAATGCAGGAACAGCGCGTGCGGCATTACCGTGGCGCCGACGATGCCGACCGCGATCGTCAGCGCCTCGGCATCCGGCAGGGAGGGCAGCACCGTATGCAGCGCTGCCTGCCGCCAGTGAACCGGCACGATCAGCAACTCGGCGAGATAGCAGAGCGCGATGACGCCCACGAGCGCGCCGATCACCAGTTCCATCGGCCGAAAGCCGCGCCGGTCGAGGAGCAAAATACCGTAGGTCACGATCCCTGTAATCGCCATGCCCGCCATCAGCGGCAAATGCGCGAGCAGCGCGATGCCGATGGCACCGCCAAGAAACTCGGCAAGATCGGTCGCCATGGCGGCGATCTCGCTGATGATCCACATCGGGATGGTCAGCGCCGGCGGCAGCGTGTCGCGGCAGAGTTCGGCGAGATTCCGCCCGGTGACGATCCCGAGCCGGGCAGACAGGCCCTGGAACAGCATCGCAATCAGGCTGGCGAGCAGCACGACCCAGAGCAGGTCATAGCCATAGCGCGCGCCCGCCTGGATGTTCGTCGCGAAATTGCCGGGATCCATATAGGCGATCGAGGCGACAACCGCGGGCCCGGCAAAGATCAGCGGGTTACGCCATCCGGCGCGCCCGGCCAGCCGGTCCGCGACGGCGCGTGCCGTTCGTTCGCTCAGCCCAGGCCGGGAAACAAGGTCGCTCACCGCAATCGAAGCCCACCCATGAAAATGTAGCCAAGGCTATATATAGGGCAGCAGGCAAAATTTTGAAGAGGCGTGCGATCGCGCGAGCGCCCTTAAACAAAGCGCCGGCCGGAGCAAAACTCCGGCCGGCGCCGTGTCGGGATTTTTCTGGAAATCAGTCCTAATTGCGCTCCGGCCGGTGTCGGGACCGGCCGGCTCGGCTCACTCGGTCTTCAGGAAGTCGAGCAGCTTGTCGATGGCACCCTGCTTGTCGAGCCCCTCGAGCGCGCCGTATTCGGCGGCAAGCCGGTCGAGCGCCTGCTCGAAGATCTGCCGTTCGGAGAAGCTCTGGTCCGGCTGGCCGGCATTGCGGTGCAGGTCGCGCACCACCTCGGCAATCGCCATCGGGTCGCCGGAATTGATCTTCGCCTCGTATTCCTGCGCCCGGCGCGACCACATGGTGCGCTTCACCCGGGCGCGGCCCTTGAGGGTGGCGAGCACCTCGTCGAACTGCTTGCGGCTGGAGAGCTTGCGCAGACCCGCCGTGCGCGCCTTGTTTACCGGCACACGCAGCGTCATGCGGTTCTCATCGAAGGTGATGTGGATCAGTTCCAGCTTCTGTCCGGCAATCTCCTCGGCGGCGATGCGCTCCACCTTGCCCACGCCATGGGTTGGGTAGACGACGTGATCGCCGGGCTTGAAGGTTTCGGCCTTGGCGATCGCGCGCTGCGGCAGCACGGGGCGCGGCCCTGGCGGCGGCAGGGTGTCGCGTTCGGCTTCGGCGGGCTGAGGGGCGGTCTGGGCGGTATTCGGGCTGGCCATATCGGGCTGTGAGTCCTTCTCGGTCTTGGCCGCCTGGGGTTCGGCGGCGGTTCTGGCGGCGCGGCGCGGCGCCGGGCTGTCGGACGGCGAGCCGGACGCGGCGGCGGCCTTCATGGCCGTCTTCGCGCGGGTCGTCGCCTTGGCACTGCTGCTGACGTCCGCACCGGCTCCGGCCGGATCGGTTGAAGCGGGTCGTTTCATGCTGAACCTCGATAGCGAAGCGATCGGGGGCGCGTTGCGCCACTCAAGCGCCGGCGGGGATGCCGGATCAACATGCATACCACAAATCCGCCCCGGCGTGAACGCCGGCGGCGCGGACGGCTTCAGTCCTTGTGCGGTTCAGGCGAGAACAGTTCGGCCTTGCCGTCGCGATCCTTCCACTCATCGGCATCCGCCGGCGGCGTGCCCTTGCGGGTCATGTTCGGCCAGAGGGTGGCAAATTCGCGGTTCTTCTCGATCCAGGCGGATGCCTTGCCGTCCGAATCCGGCACGATCGCCTCGGCCGGGCATTCCGGTTCGCACACGCCGCAGTCGATGCATTCGTCCGGATGGATCACCAGCATGTTCTCGCCTGCGTAGAAGCAGTCGACCGGACAGACCTCGACGCAGTCCATGTACTTGCACTTGATGCAGTTTTCGGTGACCACATAGGTCATCGGGCACTCCTGAGCATGGGATGGATCGACCGGCGATATGCCCCCAACGGCCGGCCA
>NZ_AFPR01000030.1:0-3436 GCF_000219295.1 Acidiphilium sp. PM | reverse complement strand
GACGCTGAGCGCGGTGAGCTTGCCGCCGAACGGCAGGTTGCCGAGGGTGACGAAGAGCGGCGAGAGCGCGAGGCCACGCAGCGATTCGTGCAGCGTGGCGGCCATGGAATCCGGCCCGGCATCCGGATTGCGGGTGCCGCTGGCATCGATCGCGGCGATGCTGACCAGGGTGAAATTGGTGTTCTCGCTGTCGACCCGCAGGTCGGTCGCGTGGAAGGCGCCGGCGCGCAGCGGATCCGGCGCGTGGTGCAGCAGGTCCGCGAGATCGAACCGGTCATCGGCGGCGATGCTGCCGAAGCGCAGGGTGAAGGAGGGGCCGCCTTCGAGGGCCATGCGCCAGACGGTGGCGAAACCGAGATCGAGCGTCAGCGGGGCGGCGGGATGCACCACGAGATCGACCGCGGGGATTTCCAGCGTCGGTGCCGGGCCGTCGGCGACGGGCGGCGTCAGGCGGAGATCGGCGACCCGCACATCGGCGACGAACGGCGAGGTGCCGCGCGTGACGGCGCCGTGGCTGACCGTCCAGCCGGCCGCGTGCAGGCGGGCCGCCGCCTGGTCGACGGCGAGGGCGAGACGGCTTTCGGCATACCACCACAGGCCGAGCCAGCCCAGGGCGGCGAGCACGACGACGAGGGAGAGAAAACGGACAAGCCTCCGCATCTTGCGTCCTTTCATGTGCGCGGGACCAGTCTAGCGGGGGTGCCGGGCAAAGGCCAAACCGGCGGGCCGCACGGTTTACCGGCGGCGCGGCGGCGGTTAAACCGAAAGCGAAACAGGGAGCCGGATGACGATGACGGAACCGAGGATTGCGGTTCTTCTGCCCTGCCATAACGAGGCGGCGGCCATCGGCGCCGTGGTGCGCGCCTTCCGGACCGCCCTGCCCGGCGCGGACATCTATGTGTTCGACAACAATTCGACCGACGATACCGCCGCGATCGCGCGCGGGGCGGGCGCGATCGTCCGGCGGGAGGCGCTGCAGGGCAAGGGCCACGTGGTCCGGCGGATGTTTCGCGACATCCAGGCCGATCTCTACGTGATGGCGGATGGCGACGACACCTATGACGCCGCGCTGGCGCCGGCGATGATCGAGCTGGCCCGGCGGGGGCCTTACGATCTCGTGAACTGCGTGCGGCGGGAGACCGACGCGGCCGCCTATCGCGGCGGCCACAGGCTGGGCAACCGGCTGCTGACCGGGGCGGTGCGGGCGATTTTCGGCGACCGGGTGGAGGACATGCTGTCGGGCTACAAGGTGCTGTCGCGCCGGTTCGTGAAGTCGTTCCCGGTGCTCGCCACCGGATTCGACATCGAGACGGAACTCGCGGTGCATGCGCTCGAACTCGCCCTGCCCATCGCCCATGTCGAGGGCGATTACCGGCCGCGCCCGGCGGGCTCGGAGAGCAAGCTCAGGACCTGGCGCGATGGCTGGCGCATCCTGCGGCTGATCCTGCGCCTGCTGCGGCACGAGCGGCCGCTGGCGTTTTTCGGCGCGCTCGGCGGGGCCGCGTTTCTGGTCGCCGCCGTGCTGATCGCCCCGGTGATCGCGACCTATCTGCGCACCGGCCTCGTGCCGCGGCTGCCGACCGCCGTGCTGGCCACCGGCATCGTGCTCGCCGGGGCGCTGAGCCTGACCACCGGCATCATTCTCGACACGGTGACGCGCGGGCGGCGGGAGACGCGGTTGCTGGCCTATCTGCGGCATGCCGCGCCGGGGCCTTGACCCCGCCCCCCGATCCGGCGCTTTGTGCGCCGCGATACGTTCCACCGCGACGGGAGTTCCCATGCCCAGCTGCGTACCCTTCGACCAGCTCGAACCCGGCCAGACCGCCTCGCTCGGCAAGACCATCACCGAGGCCGACATCCTGCTGTTTTCCGCCGTGTCGATGGACACGAATCCGGTTCACCTGAACCAGGAGCTCGCCGACGAGACGCTGTTCAAGGGACGGGTCGCGCACGGGATGCTGTGCGGCAGCCTGATTTCGGCGGTGCTCGGCACCGTGCTGCCGGGATTGGGGACGATCTATCTCACGCAGTCGATGCGGTTCCGCGCGCCGGTGCGCATCGGCGACACGGTGACGGCGGAGGTCGAGGTTGCCTCGCTCGATCACGAGAAGAAGCGGGCGACCATGCGCACGCGCTGCTTCGTGCGCGGCAAGGTGGTGATCGAGGGCGAGGCGGTCGTGATTCCGCCGACCGAGGCCGTCGTCGCCGTGGCGCAGAACGAGAAGCGCGCCGCCGAATGATCCGCGTCTTCCACGACTGGAGCGGGATTCCTCCGGAGGCGCGCGGCGCCTCGGTGGCGCTCGGGAATTTCGACGGCATGCATCGCGGGCATGTCGAGGTGCTGCGGGCGGCGCATGCGGCGCGGCCGGACGCACCGCGCGCGGCGCTGACCTTCGCGCCGCATCCGCGCGAGTTCTTCCGCCCGGACGATCCGCCATTCCGGCTGATGCTGGAGGCCGAGCGGGCGGCGGCGCTGGAGGCCGAGGGAATCGAGATCCTCTATGAGCTCACGTTCGACCGCGCCTTCTCGCTGCTGAGCGCCGAGGCATTCATCGAGGAGGTGCTCGATCGCGGGATCGGGGCGGCGCACCTCGCCTGCGGGGCGGATTTCGCCTTCGGCCACCGGCGGGGCGGCGATGTCGCCATGCTGCGGGCGGCGGCGGAGGCGCGCGGGATCGGGCTGTCGATCGTGCCGCATCTCGACGATGCCGAAGGGCCGATCTCCTCCAGCCGGATCCGCCGGCTGCTGCAGGACGGGTACCCCGAACGCGCCGCGGCGCTGCTCGGCCGGCCGCACGCGATTCGCGGCGTGGTCGCGCATGGCGACGCGCGGGGACGGACGATCGGCTTTCCCACCGCCAATGTCGCGCTCGGGCGGCACCTCGAACCGGCGCGCGGCGTGTATGCGGTGACGGTGCGGCTGGCCGATGGGCGCATGGTCAAGGGCGTGGCCAATATCGGCCGGCGGCCGACCGTGGCGGAGGGGGCGATCTCACGGCTGGAGGCGCATCTGTTCGACTTCAGCGGCGACCTCTATGGCCAGGAGATCACCGTGTCGCTCCACCGGTTCATCCGCGACGAGCGGCGCTTCGCCAGTTTCGACGAGTTGCGCGCGCAGATCGCGGCGGACGCGGACGAGGCGCGGCGCCTGCTGAGCACGGTCTGAAACAATCGTTCAAACTCAATTGATTAGATAAATATCCTGGACTGACTCGTCAGGCGCGGCGGAGCGCGCCCTCCCCCACCGTCCAGATCGCGGCATCGCCGAGGGCGGCGAGCTGGTCGCGTTCGGTCGCGGTGCAGAAGACCTGCGCGCCGCCGCGATGCAGGGCCTCGCCGAGCGCCGAGCGGTGGGCGGCGTCGAGATGCACGAAGGGTTCGTCGAGCAGCAGGACCGGGGCGGCGCCGCGGGAAATGGCAACCAGGGCGGCGTGGG
>NZ_AFPR01000031.1:0-5487 GCF_000219295.1 Acidiphilium sp. PM | reverse complement strand
TGATCCTCGGGTTCGAGATGCAGCGTCGCGGTCAGCTGCCCTTCGAGACCGACGATGAGCTGCCGCAGCTCGGCCGCGTCGCGGCAGCGGACGAGTATCCCGGCTGCGCCGAAGATCTCCTCGGCGAGCGAGGGGGTAGCCAGGAATGTCGCGGCATCCGTGGCGAACAGCGCCCCGCCCGGCCCGCGCGCCACCTCTTCCACACCGCGCTCAGCGGCCCTCGCCTCGATCCCCCGTTCACAGGCACTGCGAATGGCGCCGGTGAGCATGGTCTGCGCCGCCGCCGCCGCAAGACCCGCGCGTGCCGCGTCGAGAAAGGCCTGCAATCCCTCGCCCTCGATGGCGAGCAGCAGGCCAGGATTGGTGCAGAACTGGCCGGCACCGAGCGTGAGCGACCCCACGAAAGCGGTGCCGAGTCCTGCACCGCGCCGTGCCAGCGCGCCAGGCATGAGCAGGACGGGATTGATGCTGCTCATCTCGGCGTACACCGGAATCGGTTCCTTCCGCCGCGCTGCGATCGCCGCGAGAGCGAGCCCGCCGCCGCGCGAGCCGGTGAACCCGACCGCCTTGATGCGTGGATCGGCCACAAGCGCCCCGCCAAGCTCGTTGCCCGCGCCGAACAGCACCGTGAACACGCCCTCCGGCAATCCGCAGGACGCGACGGCGTCCGCCACAGCATGCCCCACCAGCGCCGAGGTCAGCGGATGCGCCGGATGCGCCTTCACCACCACTGGGCATCCCGCCGCGAGGGCAGACGCCGTATCCCCGCCAGCCACGGAGAACGCCAGCGGGAAATTGCTGGCCCCGAACACCGCGACCGGGCCAAGCGGAATGTTCCGCAGCCGCAGATCCGGCCGCGGCAGGGGCTGGCGCGCCGGCTGCGCGGTATCGATCCGCAGGTCGGCGAAGCGCCCGGCGCGCAGCACGCCGGCGAACATCCGCAACTGCCCGCAGGTGCGGCCACGCTCCCCCTCGATCCGCCCGCGCGGCAGCCCGCTTTCGGCACAGGCCGCCTCCACCAGCCGGTCGCCCAGCGCCATGATGTTGGCCGCAGCCGCCTCGAGAAAGGCGGCGCGGGCCTCCGGTGTGCTGTCCGCGAACGCGACCGACGCCGCTTCGGCCCGCGCGCAGGCCAGTGCCACCTCGGCAGCGCCAGCCTCGCCGAAACCGGGCGCGCGTGGCTCGCCGGTCGCCGCCGTCCTGCCGTGAAACGCGACACCCCCCGTCTTCACGAGGCCCGCGCCGAGAAGGGTGATCCCTTCCGCAATATCGATTTCCGCTGTCATGCCGCGTGCTCCTTCAGCAAACCCCAGGTCACAAGATTCCGATGCAGTTCCGCCTGCTGCCGCTCGGCAAGCGGCCAGGCGCCCGGCGGGCGCACCGCCCCGCAATCCTCACCCATCAGCGCCAGCGCCGCCTTGACTACCGACACGTTGGTGCCGTTGCCCTCCTCGGCGCGCAGCGCCTCGAACGGCTCCATCACCTCGATTAGCGCGCGCGCCTTCGCATAGTCGCCATCTTCCAGCGCGGCATGAATGGCAAGCGAATGCGCCGGCCAGACATTGATCAGCCCCGAGGTGAAGCCCCGCGCGCCGACCGCGTAGAACGCGGGTGCCCAGGTCTCCGCTAGTCCGCCGACCCAGACCAGCGCCGGATCGGCCCGCTTCATCGCCGCGGCCAGGCGCATCGGCGCCGGCGTCGCCCATTTCACGCCGACGACCTCGGGGATGGCGCAGAGATCGCCGATCGCATCTAGGCCGATCCCGTCATTGCGCAGATAGATCACCACCGGCAGCCCCTGCCCGGCCTCGGCAACCCGGCGCACATACTCGACCACGCCGCGCGGCGCGACGAACGGATCGGGCGGCTGGTGAACCATCAGCGCCGAGGCACCGGCGGCGCGGGAAGCGCGGGTCAGCGCCAGCGCGTCGCCGATCGATCGCCCGATGCCCGCGATCAGCGGCACCCGGCCGGCGACCAGTTCCGCCGCCGCATGCACCGCGCGCTCGGCCTCATCGGTCGTTAGCGCGTAGAATTCGCCGGTATTTCCGTTTGCGGTGAGGATATGCACCCCGGCGGCCACCGCCCGTTCCACCACCGGCCTGAGCCGGGCGGTGTCGAGACGGTCATTTCCGTCGAAGGGCGTGGCCAGAATCCCTGAAATGCCCGCAAGCCGGGCACGGAAGGTATCGCGGTCGAATGTCATGGGCGCTCCTGTCATTGGCGCGTCAAGGGCCATCCGCGGCCCCGCCGGTCCGGTTGACGAACGGACTGAAGTCGGCAGTCGGATCCCCCGGCAAGCGGGCCAGACCTTAGTCCCGCCCCTTCCGGGAGGCAACAAATTGATCTTTATATTTTACGAATCGATCCCTCCGCCCATCAGCCCGAGGGCCGGATGGCAGAATGAAGGCGTGAGGCTGTAACCATTGTGTTCTGGCGGACGTAAGGCACCTTACCGGAAGGCATTCCGTCCTCCGGAAGCGGGATATCTCGATGCCGGAACCCGTCAGCACAGAGGATCGTTCATGACCAGGCGCCCTTCCGCCCCTCCCTCGGACAGTCATCTCCTGCACACGCTGTCGGAGCTGAGCTGGAACCGTTTCCACACGACGGCGGTGCTGCTGTTCGGCCTCGGCTGGGCGCTGGATGCGTTCGAGGTGACGCTGATCGGCAATGTGCTGGGGGCGTTGCGGCAGCATTTCGGGCTCGGCAGCAACGCGATGTCGGTGATTCTCGCGGCATGGTTCGTCGGGCTGATGATCGGGGCGGCGGGGTTTGGCGCGCTGTCCGACCGCCTTGGGCGGCGGCGTGTGTTTCTGGCCAGCCTCGTTTTGTATGGCGTGGCGACGCTGGCCACCGCCTTCGCGCCCAATCTCGCCGCCCTGCTGGTGCTGCGGCTGCTCGGCGGCATCGGCGTCGGCGCGGAATATTCGGCGATCAACGCGGCGATCGCCGAGCTGGTGCCGAGCCGCTCGCGCGGGCGGGCGGCGGCGATCGTGCTGAATTTCTGGCCGCTGGGCAGTTTCATCGCCGCCTTGCTGGCCTGGCTGGTGCTGTCTTCCCTGCCGCCGGATCTGGGCTGGCGGGTTGTGTTTGGCCTGGGCGGCGTGGTCGCCCTTTCGGCGGCGTGGTTCCGCCGGCATCTGCCCGAGAGCCCGCGCTGGCTGATCGATGCCGACCGGGCGGAGGATGCGCGCGCTATCGTCGCCGGGATCGAGGCGGGGCTCACGACGCTGCCGCCGGCGTCCGCGGTGCCGGTCGTGCACCGGATCCGCCGCGAGGCGGGGCAGTTCGGCCGGCTGGTGCGGCAATATCCGGGCCGGTTGCTGCTGGGGGCGGCGCTCGATTTCGCCGAGGCCGCGGGATATTATGGGTTGTTTGCCTTCCTGCCGATCGTGGTGCTGCCGGTGCTGCATCTGCCGGCGGACCGGCTGCCACTGTTCTACCTCGCCGGCAGTGTCGGCGCCGCCGTGGGCGGGCTCGCCGCGGCGTCGCTGCTCGACCGGATCGGGCGGAGCTGGACGGTCGGCGGGTTCTATCTTGCCACCGCACTCGGCCTCGTGCTGTTCGCCCTGGTGACCGGGCTCGGTGCCGGGCCGATCATGCTCGGCTTCGCGCTGGTGAACCTGCTGGCGACGGGAAGCTGGATCGCCGCCTATCCGACCTTCTCGGAACTGTTTCCGACCGCGCTGCGGGCGACGGGGATCGGCGCCTCGGTCGCGGTGGGGCGGGTGGGCGCGGTGCTCTCGCCCTTCCTGGTCGGCTATGTCGGCGCGCGCTCGATGCCGGCGGCACTGATCATGCTCGCTGCGTTCTGGGCGCTGGGGGCGGTTGCCATCCTGATCTGGCGGCTGCGCGGGGGGATCGAGGCGCGGGGGCTTGCCCTTGAGCAAATCAGCGCCGCATCGGCGCGCGGCGTGTAGGGGGCGGGCGATGCTCGACATGGCGGGAAGCGCGCCGGCGATTGGGCCAGAGACCGTACCAGTGATCGAGGCGGATGGGCCGGTGCTGGTGTTTGGCGGCTGCTACAGCAATCTGCAGGCGACGCGGGCGCTGCTGGAGGCGGCGCGGGCGCACGGGATTCCGCCGGAGCGGATGATCTGCACCGGCGACGTCGTCGCCTATGGCGCCGATCCGCAAGCCTGCGCCGCGCTGATCCGCGACCACGGGATCGCGACGGTGATGGGTAATTGCGAGGAGCAGCTCGGCGCGGGGGCTGCCGATTGCGGCTGCGGCTTTACCGAAGGCTCGTCCTGTGACCGGCTCGCCGCCGCCTGGTTCGCCTATGCCGATACGCGGATCGACGACGCGACGCGGCGCTGGATGGCCGCCCTGCCCCGGCGGATCGACCTCGTGATCGGCGGGCGGCGTCTGGCGGTGGTGCATGGCGCGCCGAGCCGGATCAACCGCTTCCTCTTCGCCTCCGACCCCGATCTCGTGCTGGAAAGGGAGATCGGCATCACCGGCTGCGACGGGGTGATCGCCGGGCATTGCGGCATCGGCTTCACCCGGCGGATCGGCGATCTGGTCTGGCACAATGCCGGGGCGATCGGCATGCCGGCGAATGACGGCACGCCGCGCTGCTGGTATTCGATCGTCTCCCCCACCGACGCCGGGCTGGAGATCGTGCTGCATCCGCTCGACTACGATCATCACGCGGCGGCGGCGGCGATGCGCAGCGCCGGGCTGCCGGAGGAGTATGCCGGGACGCTGGAGAGCGGGATCTGGCCCAATCTCGACATCCTGCCGCATGCCGAGCGGGCGGCGACGGCGACGCGGCTGGAATGCGCGCCGGCGGCGGATGCCACGGTCGCGCTCGAAGGGCTGGAGACGCTCTGGTTCAACACCGGCACGCTCTGCAATCTCGCCTGCGAGGGCTGCTACATCGAAAGCTCACCGCGCAACGACCGCCTCGCCTGGCTGCGGCTCGACGGGTTCCGGCGGGTGCTGGACGAGGCGGCGAACCGCCATCCCGAGCTACGGGAGATCGGCTTGACCGGCGGCGAGCCGTTCATGAACCCGGATATCGAGGCGCTGATCGGCATGGCACTCGACAGGGGCTATCGGGTGCTGGTGCTGACCAACGCGATGACGCCGATGCGCCACCACATGGCGGCGATCGCGGGGTGGCGGGGGCGGGATTTGCATCTGCGCGTCTCGCTCGATCATCATACCGAGGCCGGCCATGCGGCGCTGCGCGGCGAACGCGCCTGGGGGCCGGCGCTGGAGGGGATCGGCGCGCTGTTCGCTTCCGGGTTCCAGCCCTCGATCGCGGCACGGTTCGACCCGGCGGTGGAGGACGAGGCGGCGACGCGGGCGGGGTTCGCCCGGCTGTTCGCGGCGCAAGGCTGGGAGATCGACGCGTTCGACCCCGAACATCTCGTGCTGTTCCCGGAGATGGACGTGCCGGCGGCGGCGGCGGGCGTGAGCGCTTCCGCCTGGGCGGCGCTGCGGCCGCGCGGGGCGGATGCGATGTGCCGCACCTCG
>NZ_AFPR01000032.1:0-10449 GCF_000219295.1 Acidiphilium sp. PM | reverse complement strand
ACCAAACCTTCGCCCTCGCCCTCCCACACTGGAAAGACGCCACCGCCCGCATCGTCCCCGCAATCCTCGCGCAGGACGAAACACCGTGATCACCATCCTCGACAGACCGTATTGTTCGGCGCGGCGCGACTCTCGGAATGCCCGCCGGCACCGAAATTCCGTGCCGTCATTCACGCGTTTCAGCCCGTGCGCCGGCAACTGACATTCCATCCGCGGGCGCGCGTAGGCTGCCTCCGCGATACCGGCAGAAAGGATCGCGCGGCCCTGATCCTGCGTTGCGGGCGCGGGCGCGAGACGCCGGAGGTCAGTTCAGCCCGACCCGCGCCTGTGCCGCCGGCGGGGGAGAGGCCGGGAAGAACTGCTGGCGGACACGTTCAAGCCAGCCCGGCCTGTGGCGCCCGTATTGCAGGACGCGCGCGCGTTCGATGGTGACCAGGCCGCTCTGCATCATCGAATCCAGAACCGGCAGGAAGGCCTCGATCCTGTCGGTGGCATCGACAATCTCGATGATGACGGGATGATCGTCGGAGAACGGCAGAAGATGCCCCTCATGCAGGCGCCCCGTATGGCCGAAGCCGAGCGGGCCGCGCAGCACGGTGGCGCCGGCAAGCCCGTGATCCCGCGCCGCGTGAACGATCGCGATGAACAGCGGCGTCCCGCCATGGCGGTCGGCCGAGCTGGTATAGATCCGCAGCAGTGAAGCCTCGTGTGGAACATCCATCGCCGTGTCCTCCTCGCTTTCTCGTCCGCCTCAGGCCGGGGCCGGCGAACCGGGAACGATCTTCCGCATCTTGAGTGCCTCCAGCGTGACCACGCCCGACGGAATCATCGGCTCGATCAGCGGCAGGAACGCCTCGATCCGGTCCGGCCGGTCGATGATCTCGACGACGATGGGCTGATGCGCCCCGGCATCGACGTTGATGCCCGTCCTGATTCCGCGCGAGCCGCCAAAGCCCATCGGGGCCGGCAGCGCCGTGCCGCCGGCCAGCCCGGCCCGCATCGCCGCCTCGATGATCGCGCGATAGAGCGGCTGGCCGCCGGCCATGTCGTCCTCGCCCAGGAAAACCCTGAGCAGCAGGGCATCTTCCATGATGCGCATCGAGGTCCTCCTCGGCGTTCGGGTCGAACCGGCCCGGACAACGACGCTGAACCGAGACTAGCGCCGATCCGCCGGCCCTGTCAGCAAGAAATGACATCCTCCCGATCGTGCGAGCCGCCGGTCAGAACAGGGCGACAACGAGAATGGCGACGAGCAACAGGCCGATGATGCCGAGATAGAGATTGAGGGAGCCGGACTGCAAAACCCGGCCCCGCCGGGCGAGGCCATGCACCAGCCGCACCACCGGGCCGAACAGGGCGGGGCCGAAGATCGGGGCAACATCGTGCTCGAAACGCAGATGCTTCACGAAATACGGCGACAGGCTGGTTTCCACGCCGGTTTCCGCGCGCGGACGATAGACGAAGCTGTAGAACGTCCTGAGCGAATTCGAGAAGGTCAGGGCCGTGGTCGCATTTCGCCGGTCGAGGCGCGGCGAGCCGCCATACCAGACGGGAACGCGCCGCGCGGGCCGGCGTCTGCACAGCAGGATCGCCGCCGCCGGCACCAGGGCCAGCAGCGGCATCACGATGACCAGCTTCGACGGCGAGATGAAGGCGAAGCCGGCGCTCAGCGGCACCAGGATCCATCCGTCGGTCATGTGCGCCGCGGCGTCGATGGCATCGTGCGCGGGCCAGACGCGGGCAAGCGCGCCGAGCCAGACCGGCATGCCCACGGCCAGCGCGAGCACGGCCAGGCCGAGCGCGCCGACCGCGGATTGATGCCGCGCGGGAAGCCGCGCGCCGCCGTCTGCCGCGCGCCCCTGCAGGCCGACGCCGAACAGCTTGACGAAGGTGGCGAAGGCGATCGCCGCCGTCAGCGCAAGCCCCGCGCCGGTCAGCACAAGCGTGAGGCGCTCCGCCAATCCCGGCAGGTGGAACCCCTGGAACACGGTCTGGAACATGAACCATTCCGAGACGAACCCGGCCTGGGGCGGCATCGCCGCCAGGCTCATCGCGGCGAACAGCGCCCCCATGCCGAACAGGGGCGTGTTCGCGCGCAGCACGCCGTCCTGCCGGATGGCGTAGCCGCCGGTGGCGGCGAACACGCCATCCGCGGCGAGAAACAGCGCGCCCTTGGCGAGCGCATGGGCGGCGAGATGCAGCAGCGCGACCGTGAACGCCAGCCCGGCGAACAGCGGCAGGTGCCCCGCCTCGAACAGCAGCGAAGCGCCGAGTGCGGTCACCACCACCGACGCGTTCTCCGCCGAGGAGAAGGCGAGCAGCGCCCGCCAGTCCTCCTGCTGGAAGGCGTAGAGCGTGGTGAGGATCGCGCTGATCACGCCGATGGCGCACAGCGCGATGCCGAACCCCTCGTCCACCCCGCCCGGCAGCCAGACCAGCAGGCCTCGCGCCAGGCCGAAGAACGCCGCGTTGAGCACGACGCCGGACAGCACCGCCCCGGTCGCGCCCGAGCCCGCCCCATAGGCGCCCGGAAACCATTCGTAGAACGGCAGCAGCCCGAGCTTGGCGCCGAACCCGACGAGCAGGAGCCCGCCGGCGATCGCCGGACCATAGAGCGCCGCCCCGCGCCAGGCCCCGGCGAACCCCGCGAAGCCCAGGGAGCCGGACGCAGTCCCCAGGACCAGAACCGCCGCGAGCAGCGCCACGGCCCCCACCTCGAGCAGGCCGAGCATGAACAGCGCGCGGCTTCCCGCCCCTTCGGCCAGCCGTTCGCCAAGGATCATCGCCGCGCCGCCCAGGCTCATGACCTCCCAGGCGACGAGGAATGCGGCTCCCTGCGTCACCCCGAAAACGCCGAGCGCGCCGATCAGGCTCATCGACAGTCCGAATAGCCAGAGCCGCCCGCCCCGCCCCGGCGAGCCGAGCCAGGCCGCCAGCATCGCCGGCGCCAGCCCGAAGCCGAACAGCCAGAGCGCGGCCGGGGAGAGCGTGAAGCCGGAGCCTTCGTCGGCGATGCGGAAGACGGGCAGCGCCACCGGCGGACTGGCCCCCGGCAGCGCCAGGATCGCGGCGATCATGCCGGCAAGGCAGCCCAGCCCGGCCAGCCCGCGGCCGAGCACGACCCCCCTGCCCGCCAGCGCGATGAGGCCGGCGACCAGCCAGAACAGGGTGGCGAGGCCGATCAGGTCATTCGCCATCGATCCGTCCTCCGCGCACGCGTTGCGCCCGGCGCCCGAGGAACATCAGCAGCGCCTCGATGATCGCCGCCGGATTGGGCGGGCACCCCGGCAGGTACAGGTCGACCGGCAGCGCCTCCTCGAGGCCGGACAGGCACGGCCCGCCCGGCGCGATGCCGCCGGATACCGCGCAGGTGCCGCTGGCCATGACCCAGCGCGGCGCCGGCATCGCCTCCCAGGTGCGGCGCAGCGGCTCCAGCATCGCCCGGGTGACCGGGCCGGTCACCAGCAGCAGATCGGCGAAGCGCGGCGAGGGCGTGAAGAAGATGCCCAGACGGTGCAGGTTGTAGAACGGGTTGTTCAGGGCCTGCAGCTCGGATTCGCAGCCATTGCAGGAGCCGGCATCGACATGCCGCACATGCAGGCTGCGCCGGAAGCCGCGCCCCGGACCATCCGCCGCGGCCAGCGCCGCCATGCCGGCGGCTTCGATGCCGGTCCTGAGATCGTCGCGCGTCCGCGCGCCGAACGCCCAGTCCCCGCTCTCGGCCAGCGCGCCGGTCGGGCAGGTTTCGACGCAACGCTGGCAGACGACGCAGCGCCCGTAATCGAGCGCGATCCGCGCGCCGGCGAGACCGATCGCCCCGGTCGGGCAGGATGCCGCGCATACCTCGCATCCCGCCTCGCAGCGCCCAGGGTCGAGCCGCGGCATCCCGACCACGCCATCCTGGCCGTCCGGCCCCGGCCTCAGCGGCCAGGACGTGGTCGCGGATCCCTCAAGCAGGCCGATCAGCGTCCAGAGTGCCATCCGCACCTCCCCCTCATCGCGCGCATCCGGCGATGGTCAGGCCGAAACTCGCCTCGTTGATCGCGTAGTCCATCATGTTCGTGCCGTGCACGGTGTAGGGAAACACCCGCCAGTTGGAGAAGGAGGGCGACTTGATCTTGACCCGCGCGAGCCGCCCGTCGGGCCCGACATGCACGGCATAGATCAGCGTGCCGCGCGGCGATTCCGCCCAGCCCATCGCCTCGGCGCCGGCGGCCGGCGCGCAGGCGACCCGGATTGCGCCGCCGGGCGTCAGCGCGATGGCGCGCTCGATCATCAGCAGCGCATTCTCGATCTCGGCGATCCGCACGCGAGCACGGGCGTGGGCATCGCCGTCGGTCCCGGTGGCGACGGCGAGGGCGAGGTCGGGATCGTCGTAGGCGGCATAGGCATGGTCGCGCCGCAGGTCGCGGTCGAGGCCGGAGGCACGGGCAACCGGCCCGGTCGCGCCCTGGTCGAACGCCACCTCGCGGGGCAGCACGCCGGTCGTCGCCAGCCGGTCGAAATGGCTTTCCGAGGCGTCCAGCCGCGCGATGTAGCGGCGGATCGGCGCGCGCAGGGCATCGAGCGCCCCGGCAAGACCCTCGACGCGCAGCTCCCGCCGCAGCCCGCCCGGCGCGATCACGCCGCGCAGGAACCGGCTGCCCGTCATCCGGGCGCCGATCTGCTTGACCCGCTCGGCAAGCAGCGCGCCTTCGGCATGGGCCACCTTCAGCGTCGTCGTATCGGCAAGATGGCCGAGATAATGAAGATGATTGTAAAGCCGCTCGAGCTCGGCGACGATCACCCGCTGGTAGCGCGCGCGGCCGGGAACGGCCACCTGCGCGGCGGCCTCCACCGCCTGCGCATAGGCAAGGGCATGCGCCACGCTGCCGACCCCCGAAACGCGCTCGGCCAGCACGAGCCCGGTCTCCGGCGTCTGGTCGACGAAGCGGTCTTCCATGCCGCGATGCTTGAGGAACAGGTGCGGCACGTAATGCAGGATCGCCTCGCCGACATAGAAGAAGCTGAACTCGGCCGATTCGACCACGCCGGCCCGCACCGGCCCGAACGGCAGCACCTGCACGGCATCGCCGGACAGCCCCGGCAGCCGGCGCAGATCCGCCTCCTCATCGGCTCGCAGCGGCGCGATCAGCGAAAACGGTTCCGGCTGCCCGCAGAAGGCGATGCCGCGATGATCGGCCGTCTCCCGCTCATACCATCCCAGCAGCGGCCAGATCGTGGCGATGCTCGGCACCGTTCCCCCGGCCGGAACGCTCCAGACCTCGAAGCCGGCGATCCCCGGGCGCGACGACACGTAGCGCAGCGTCTGCCGCCCGTCAGCCTCCGGGGCCGCATAGACCATGATCATCCGGCCCCCCGCAGCGCGCAGCGCGCCGGCCGCGGCCTCGAGGGACGAGGGGTCCATGCCGCGCCTCGACGGCATATTCACGACGCCCTCCGCGCATCCGGCATGCGGGCCGAGGCGCGCGCGGCAGGCGCCGGCGCGGCGGCCGGACGCTCGATCACCTGTTCGACCGTCTGGAAATCGCGCCACATCGCGCGCGGCCACCACAGGCCCAGCACCAGCAACGGGATCAGCGCGAGCCACATCGGCGCGACGGTCCAGGCCCCGAGCCGCGCCGGCCTCGGCGCGTCATCCCCGGCCGGCTCGAAATACATGACGCGAAAATGATCGAGGAAGCCGATGAAGATCAGGATCAGCAGAACCAGCATCACGATCGCCGCCCAGAGCCCGGCGCCGCGGAAACCGGCGCGCAGGATGGTCAGCTCGCTGGCGAACAGGCCGAAGGGCGGCGCGCCGGTGATCGCGACGGCACCGGCCAGCCAGAGTGCTGCGGCGACCGGAAAGTGGCGCGCATAGTCGCGGATCCGCGTCATCGACCGGGTGCCGAAACTGCGCATCGCGTTGCCGGCGCCGAAGAACATCAGCGACTTGTTCAGGCTGTGGTTGAGCATGTGATACATCGCGCCCGCGACGCCGAACGGCCCGCCGAAACCGAAGCCGAGGGCGACGATGCCCATGTGCTCGACGCTGGAATACGCCATCAGCCGCTTCACCCCGCGCTGGCGCACGATGAACAGCGCCGCCACCAGGAGCGAGGCGGTGCCGAACACCGCAAGGATCTGGTCGGGCAGCATGAACAGCCCGGCCCGGTGCAGCACCGCGAGATAGCGCACGATGCCCGCCATCGCCGCGTTCAGCAGCGCGCCGGAGAGCATCGCCGAGACCGGCGCCGGCCCCTCGCTGTGCGCATCCGGCAGCCAGGTGTGCATCGGCGCCAGCCCGACCTTGGTGCCGTAGCCCACCAGCACGAGCAGGAACCCGGGCACGAGCAGCGCGCGGTCCATGTGCGGCGCGGCATGCCGCAGGACGCGCCAGGTCATGTCATAGGTCGGCCCCAGGCTGAACGTCCCGGCCCAGTAGAAGATCACCGTGCCAAGAAGCGCCAGCGTGATCCCGGCCGAGACGATGATGATGTATTTCCACCCTGCCTCGATCGCCTCCGCCGCCTGCTCGAACGCGACGAGGAAGGTGCTGACCACGGTCGTCATCTCGATCGCGATCCAGTAAAGCCCGGGATTGTTCATCAGCGGCGCGATGAAGATGGTCAGCGCGAACAGGGCGAAGAGCTGGTAGAACCGCGGCAGCCGCGCTTCCTCTCCCGGCATCCGCATGTAGCCGCAGGCATGGATCGAGGCGAGCAGATAGACCACCGCGGCGCACAGGATGATCCAGGCGCCGAGCGGATCGACGATCAGGTAGCGCCCGAGATAGCGGGCGCCGGCGGCAGGGGCGGAAACCGTCATCGCGACCGCGGCGATGAAGCAGAGCCCGGCCGCGGCGAGGTTGAGCCGCTCCGCGAGACGCGGCCGCGGCGCGGCCAGCATCGCCAGCACCGCGAGTGCCGGCGCGCCGATCAGGACCGATGTCGCGATCCCGGTCATCTCAGCCCACCAGCCGCCGCAGTTGCAAGGCACTCGTGCTGCCGACCTGCCCGACGAGATAACGCACCAGCACGCCGAAGCAGACGACGACGATGAGCAGGTCGAACAGGATCACGAGTTCGAGCAGCATCGGCATGCCGGGCACGAGAATCTGCGTGCCGAGGAAAATGCCGTTCTCGAGGACCAGCAGCCCGAGAACGTGACTGACCGCCTCGTGCCGCACCGCGAGCATCAGATAGCCGATCAGCTTCATCGACAGCATGACCGTCAGCGCCAGCACGACGACCTCGGCCGTCAGGTGCAGCGCCTGCGTCATCCGCGCGGCGACGACGAGCGAGAACACGACGGCGCCGGCGCCCAGCACCAGACTCGACCCCGGTCGCAGCAGCGGCTCGAGTTCCCGCTCGATCGTCAGCCGCCGGATGATGCGGAGCAGCAGGTAGGGCAGCAGCGTTCCCCGGAACGCCAGGGTCAGCAGCGCGATGACATAGAGTTCGGGATAATGGTCGATATACCCGACCGCCGCCGAGAGCAGCGCGATCGCCCACGATTCCGCGGCGAAGGCGATGAGGTAATGCCGCAGCCAGCGCGAGCCGAGCATGACGAAGGCAAGCAGCAGGCTCGCGATGGCGAGAACGCCGAACAGCGAGGCTTCGACCGGCGTCGCGTGAAACCCGTGCATCACCCGAGTCCGATCTGCGTGCCGATAATGGCGAGGACCGCCAGCAGGAACGAAACCGCGAGCGGTTCCTGATAGCGGTAGAAGCGCAACCGCGCCTGGATCGTGTCGACCGTCACAATGGCACAGGCGACGATGACGAATTTCACGATCACGCCGGCCGCGCTGCCGAGCACGCCCGGCGCCAGCCCGCGCGTGGAGAGGAACCACGGCATCGTCAGCACGTTGCAGAAGATCGTGTAGAGGATGAACTGCTTCATCATCGACGCCCATTTGAGCAGGGCGTGCAGCGGGCCGGCATATTCGAGCACGCGCGCCTCCTCGATCATGTAGACCTCGATATGCGTGCTGGAATGGATCGGCAGCCTGTCGGTCTCGACCGTCAGCAGGATGAAGAACGCGGCGACCAGGAACAGGTGCGCGGGACCGAGATAGACCGCCGGGCTCGCCACCAGCAGGTGGTTCACCACGAAGGGCAGCATCGAGCGCGCGAACAGGGTGATGCCGACGAAAACGAGGATCAGCGTCGGCTCCGCGAGAATGCCGATGACCGCCGCGCGGCTGGACCCGATCCCGCCATAGGCACTGCCGGTATCGAGCCCGGCCAGGGTTATCATGAAGGAGCCGAGCGTCAGGATCAGCCCGCCGCCGAGAATGTCCCCCATGTTCGAGAGCGGCAGCGGATAGTTTGTCAGCACCGGAATGAGGATCGGCACCGTCATCATGCAGGTGAAGGCGACGACGGGCGTCACCCAGAACAGCCACGAGGCGGTCTCCGGCACGACGATGTCCTTGTGGAACAGTTTCCACAGATCCCGGTAGGGCTGCAGCACCCCCGGGCCGTGCCCGCGCTGGATCCGCTCCTCGAACTGGACGATGCACCCCTGGATGAACGGCGCCGCCGCGATCGTGAACGCCACCTGGCAGGCCTGCAGAATGGCGTCGCGCACGGTCATGAGCGCAACCGATGGTTCCGTCGGGCTGAATGAAGGCAGTTCCGGCCAATACGCACCATGACACCCGTCCTCTTCCGCTGTAGCGGATATGAACAGGAGTCATCGGCCCCACGGGCGGTTACACGGTGAACTCCATCACCGGCATCGGAATGCGATACAATCCAACCCTCGCCTGTCCGCCCACGCCTGTCAATCGGAATCGTCGAGGCCGAAGCACAGGGGGGCCGGACGGCGCGATCTCTTGGCCTGTCCTCTACCGCAACGCAGCGTCATCAATGTGGCGGATCCGCGATCAGCCCGGTCGGCTGCGCACCCACCGCTTCCGCGGGAGGCCGCGCCAGCGCCGGCGGATCAGAAATCAGACCGTCCGCGCCAGCGCGGAGAACGGCCCGCTGTTCCAGCCCGTCGCCGTTCGGATGCGGGCGATCACCGCGCGATAGGCCACCGGTTCGGCGAGGTTGAGCCGGGCGCGCAGTTCGTCGAGATCCTCGGCCAGCAGCGCCTCGATATCGAGGCTCGGGATCCACGCCGCCGCGCGCCCGATCCGCCGCGCCTCGCGCACGGCGGCGAACACACCATCGCCGTCGATCCCGGCCTTGCGCAGATAGCGCCGCACCACGAACGGGCCGGTCGTGCTGATCAGGCGGAAGGCGCGGATGCGAAGCTGCTCGTAACTCACCGCGAGCACACAGACCTCGCCCAGTTCGTCGCGGCCATAGCCTGTGAGGACATGATAGAGATCATGCATGTCGCGCGACGTGTAGCTGGAAAAGAGCCTGATCGGCTCGGGCAGTTCGCTGAGCTTCCGGGTCACCGCCGGCGTCGCCTCGATCAGGCCGCGCGCGGACAGCCCCTCGCGCTCCATGAAGGCGAGATAGTGCCGCCCGAGCGAATTCGGCTTCAGGGTACGCAGGTAGTCGTGATCATCGAGCGTGCGGGCGAGCGACCGCTTCTCGCGGATCACCGCCTGCCCGGCGGGGAACGATACGAAGCGGCGGAACACCCGGCGCTGCGAACGCCCGGCCAGCGCGATGCCCATCAGCGCCACCTGCTGGGTGTCCTCCGGGTCGCGGGCCAGGCGGATCAGCGCGCGCACCGCATCGAGCGGCCGGATGCGCTGCCGCGGAACGGTCGCCAGAACGGCGTCGATATCCTCGGGCCCGATGATGCTGGCGGTCATGCTTGTCCTCCGCGAACGGGGCTGGTGTTAACTTTGAAACATTCATTATCATTTTTTAGCAATTTCTGAAAAATCAAGATTGCCTGGCCCCGTGCTGGGGCCGGGAATGCGGCGCAGGCCGCCCCCCCCCCGCGTGATCATCACCAGCGCGCCCGGCAGGATCATCCGCGCGAGGCGAATGACCGCGCCGGGCGCCATCTGCACGCACCCCCGCGATGCCGGCCGGCCGAGCATGCCGACATTGGCCGTCCCGTGGATGAAGATATCGCGCGCCAGCGTGTCGACATCGCCGCCCTGGTTCCAGCCCGGCTGCAAACCCTCGAGCAGCAGGATTCGCCCGACGATCAGCCGGCTCGCGGCAAGGTGACCCGGCGCGAGGACCGGCTTCGCGAACCGGCCGGTTGGCCCTGCGGCATTCAGGACCTGGTCCGCCGGCCCGCCCCGCCCGAGTTCGCCGACGACGCGAAATACCCCAACCGGCGTCCGGTCGCTGCCGCGGCGCTGGCCGACCCCGAAGCGGGAGGTCGAAACCCGCCAGCCGGCGCGATACCGCCCGTCGCGAAACAGGTCGAGCCGCTCGCGCGCGATATCGACGACGATGAAATCCCGATCGCCCGGCGCCGGATACCGCCGCGCCAGCCGGCGCCAGTCGGCCGCGAAGGCCCGCCGCCGCCACCGCGCGCGCA
>NZ_AFPR01000033.1:0-25061 GCF_000219295.1 Acidiphilium sp. PM | reverse complement strand
AGACGGATTCATCATCAGCCCAACCGACCAAATTCCGGGACTAAACACCTAGTCCAACGACAACTGACTAGATTCCTCATAATTACGGGCGGGCAGATTCTCCCGGGTGTAAATTCGCAGTTCGGCATGCGACAGTGCCGGGGTGGAGGTGATCAGACCGCAGCGGTAAAGAAGGGTCTGCAAGCTACCTAGGGCCTGGCCACGCGGATTCTGATCAATCGCGTAATCCATTGTGCCGTCCTTGAGATAGATGATGTGATCGTCGGATAACTCGTGTCCGATCCAGAATGGACGCGGCATAGCCCCTTTCAGCGCATTCATGATGCCGATCGAGCCGGCGCCGGTATTGTAGACGCCGACAAGCGGCCCGAACGACAATGCCGCTCGCAGAGAACGCGCACAACGATCAGGGTCGTCGCGCGTATCCATTTCGATGATCTCGCAATGCAGGTGGGGAAAATCGCGCGATAGCGTCGTCTGGAAGCCTCCCATGCGCTCGACATGACCAGCCCAGTCGTGATGGGCACCGAGAACGGCGACCCGGCCACTCTGCCGGCAGCTGCGCCCGAGAAGATGGGCGGCAGTGGCGCCTGCCTGACGATTATCAATGCCAAGATAATCAGCTCCGGCGAGACCCGGCAGATCGGTCACGATCGTTACCACCTTCTGGCCGGCGGCCTGGATGGATTGGACCGCGGCACGGATCTCCGGTCGGTCCGGGACGGCGAGGATCATTCCTTGTCGTGCGTAGGACGTCTCGGAAATGAGGCGCACGAAGCTTGCGGTATCCTCTACGGCAAGGATGTGCCGGTGCATGGCGATGCCACGATCCAGCATGGCGATACCGTCGCGGAAAGCCGCCCGAAGGCGGACGAAAAATGGTGAGTCGTTCTTCGGCAGGATCAGGTCAAGATGCGTGATCGGCCTGTAGGCTTCTGGCAGATCCCGGCGCACACCCATCTCGCGCGCGACCCGGATCACCCGTTCGCGCGCGGCATCTGAAACTGACTCACGCTCGTTGAAGACCCGGTCCACTGTGGCAATGCTTACACCCGCCACCCGCGCAATGTCGGCAAGGCGGGCGCGCGTCCGTGTCTTGCGGGAAGCTTGGGCTCCAGTCATGCGCGAGAGTGCGCTGTTGACGAAAAATCGTCAACAGCGCACGCGGCGTGCCCGTTACAGAGCGCGTAAGAAGAGATGCCGGACCGCGCGGCAGGACTTGCCGAAGCGCTGCCGCAGGGAGGACATACGATGAAGATCGCACTTGATCCGTTCATGCACCGTCATCTTGGCCTGGAGGAACTGCCCTTCAGAGTGAAGGAAATCGGCTTCGACTGGATCGAACTTTCCCCGCGGGGAGATTTTCTGGAATGGTTCAAGGCGCCGCGGGTGTTTCCGGAACGGGTGCGGGGCTTCAGGCGGGCGCTGAAAGAGGCCGGTGTGGGGATCGCCTCGCTGCTGCCGATGTATCGCTGGGCGTCGAATGACGAGGACGAGCGCAAGGCCGCCGTGCGGCACTGGAAGCGCGCCATCGAGATCTGCCTCGAACTGGAAGTCGACACGATGAACTCGGAATTCGGCCGTGGCCCACACCCCGACAAGGGGTCCTGCTATTGTTGCCATACCGGCTCGATGATCGAGGCCTGCGAAGACTCCTGGTGGCGTTCGATGGAGGAACTTGTGCCAGTGTTCGAGCGGGAGGGTATCAACCTTCATGTCGAGCCGCATCCGGAGGACTGGGTGGAAACCCTTCAGCCGGCAGTGGACATCATCCGCACGGTCAATTCGCCGCGGGTGCGATTTCTTTACTGTGCGCCGCACACCTTCTACTTTGGCGACAATACAGCGGCAATGCTGCGCGAATGCGCGGATGTGCTGGCACATGTGCATGTCGGCGATACATTCAATCACCGGGCCAGTTCGGGCCTGCGCTACATCGTCAACCCTCCCGGTTCGGCTGTGCGGGTGCACCAGCATCTCGATATCGGTCAGGGAGAGGTGCCATGGGACGAGTTCTTCGGCACGCTCGCGGAAATTGGTTTCGACGGCATCATGACCGCCTGCGTCTTCGCCTGGGAGGAGCGGGCCGATGCCTCTGGTCGCTTCATGCGCGCCGAAATGCAGCGCTACATCGACAAATTCTGGAAACGGGAGCTCTGAGATGACCCTACGGATTGGTGTTATCGGGACCGGCGCGATCGGGCGCGACCACATGCGGCGGATCAACCAGACCTTGTCTGGCGCCAAGGTGACGGCCGTGTCGGATGTCAATATCGAAAGCGTCCGCACCGCGCGGGCGGATCTTGCGCCCGAGGCTGAGGTCGTTGGCTCCGGCGAGGAAGTGGCTGCATCTGCTGGCGTCGATGCCGTGGTGGTAACGTCGTGGGGCGCGACCCATGAACAATACGTCCTGGCCGCGATTGCGGCGGGCAAGCCGGTCTTCTGCGAGAAGCCACTGTCGACCACGGCGGCGGGCGCCGGGCGTATCGTCGAGGCCGAAACCGCCTTCGGCCGCCGCCTCGTGCAGGTGGGCTTCATGCGCCGCTACGATGCGGGCTACCGCATGCTAAAGGCGGTCGTCGAGAACGAGATCGGCCGGCCCCTGATGGTGCATGCAGCGCACCGCAATCCGTCCGTGCCGGAGCAGTATATCACGCCAATGGCGATCCAGGACACGCTGATCCACGAAATTGATGTCCTGCGCTGGCTTCTCGACGATGACTACGTCTCCGCGCAGGTCATCTTTCCACGTCGGACACGGCATGCACATGCGAGGGTCGAGGATCCACAGATCGTCCTCCTGGAAACCAAAAGTGGCATCCGGATCGATGTCGAGATCTTCGTCAACTGCCGCTACGGCTATGACATCCAGTGTCAGGTTGTGGGTGAGGAAGGTCTCGCCAGCCTGCCAGACCCAATGGCGGTCGTGATGCGCAAGGATGCAAAGTTGCAGAGCGCGATCATGACCGACTGGAAGGATCGATTCATCGACAGTTACGATCTCGAGTTGCAGGATTTCATCAAGGCGGCGGCGCGGGGAACCGCATCCGGCCCGACGGCCTGGGACGGATATGTCGCCGCGGTCTCCTCGGATGCCTGTGTAGAGGCGCAGAGCCGGCCTGGTTCGATCGTGCCGATTTCGCTGCCCGCGCGGCCTCCTCTTTACAACTGAGGTTTCTCATGCGCTTCGCACTCAATCACATTGCAACACCGAAACTTTCTCTTGCCGATTTCCTCGGCCTAGCGTGCCGCCTCGGGATGCCGGCGATCGAGATCCGCAACGACCTTCCGGATGTCGTCGGCACGATGCCGGCGGGCGCCGTCAGGGCTGCGGCCGTAGCATCCGGGGTCGATATTCTTTCGATCAATGCGCTTTACCCCTTCAATGTCTGGTCGGGGGACATGCCTGCGCGCGCGCTTGCACTTGCGGATTATGCGCAGACCTGTGGTGCGCGGGCGCTCGTCATGTGCCCGTTGAACGATGGCACGCCGGTGCCGCATGGCGATCTGGTCGCTGCCCTGCGCGAGTTGGTGCCGATCCTGCGCCAACATGGCATTACTGGTCTGGTCGAGCCGCTGGGCTTTCCTGTCTCATCGTTGCGGACGAAACGGGAGGCGATCGAGGCAATCAGGGAAGCCGGCGCCAGCGATGTCTGCAAGTTGGTGCACGACACATTCCATCATCACCTTGCCGGCGAGAGGGAATTTTTCCCGGAGTTCACTGGCCTTGTCCATATCTCGGGCGTCAGGGAAGCTGATCTGGCTTTGAACGACATGCTGGATGCTGACCGCGCGCTCGTCGATGAGATGGATCGTCTGAACAATATCGGTCAGCTCCGCGCCCTCGCGACCGGTGGCTATGCGGGCGCGGTGAGCATCGAGCCCTTCGCGCCTTCGGTGCATGATGATCCTGATCCGGAAGCGGCGCTCCGCGCCAGCTTTGCTCATGTCGCTCAGGGGGTAGCTTGAGGTGCTTTGCCGCGTCGCGCGCTGATCGCGAAATTTTTTTTATCAACTGGCAAGTATTTGCTTGACGCAGGCGTGGCTGAGTGATTTTTTGCATAAACAATAAAGTTGCAAAAATATTTGCGGGCATAGCATGGTGCGGCCTGCGTGAGAGGGAGGGTATGAGGATGAGGACGATCGGGACGGGTATGCTTGCGGGCCTGCTGGGTGGTGTAGCGGTTGGCTGTGTTTCGCTGGCGGGGATGACGGGGACGGCGGCGGCGAAGGCGCCGGAATACACGTTTGCGATGATCACGCACGCGCAGCCTGGGGACACGTTCTGGGACATCATTCGCAAGGGTGCGGAGGCGGCGGCGAAGAAGGATCATGTGAAGCTGGTCTATCTGAACAACCCGAATGCCTCGGGCGAGGCGCAGCTGATCACGAACGTGACGCAGCAGCATGTGGACGGGATCGCGGCGACTCTCGCCTTCCCGGACGCCGAGGATCCCGCGCTGGCGCAGGCGGAGAAGGCGGGAATTCCGGTCGTCGGCTTCAATGCGGGCACGAGTGAGTGGAAGAAGGCCGGCATGATGATGTATGTCGGCCAGGACGAGACGATCGCCGGCGAGGCGGTGGGTGATCGTCTCAATGAGCTTGGCGCGAAGAGCGTGGTCTGTGTCGACCAGCAACAGGGCGCGATCCAGCTCGAGGCGCGCTGCGACGGCATCAAGAAGACGTTCAAGGGCAAGATGTCGGTGCTGTATGTGAACGGCTACGACATGGCCGGCGCGCAGTCGCGGATTGTCGCGAAGCTGCAGCAGGATCGTGACATCGACTATGTGGTGACGCTGGGTGCGCCGTTTGCGCCGACGGCGATCCAGGCTGTGAAGATGGCTAACAGCAAGGCGAAGGTTGCAACCTTCGACCTCAATCCCCAGGCCGTGCACCTGATCCAGGAAGGCAAGCTGCAATTCGCGGTGGATCAGCAGCCTTACGTGCAGGGCTACGAGGCCGTCGATTTCCTCTGGCTCTACAAGACGAATGGCGACGTGGTCGGGGGCGGCAAGCCGGTGTTGACCGGCCCAACCTTCGTGACGTCGAAGAATATCGCGGCGGTCGCGAAGTTCGCGAAGCGCGGCACCCGCTGATCCTGGCCCGATCCTGAGGCTTCCCGCCGGCTGGCGCCGATGATGGCGCCAGCCGTGAGAAGCGCCGAGCGGGAGGAGAGATGACGATCATGACCAATGGCACGATGACCGGGAACGATGCGCCGCGCACTGCGCACCCGCAGCTGGTTCAGCAGGCGTTCTGGCGGAAGACCCTAAAGCGACCGGAGGCCGGCGCGCTGGGCGGAGCCATACTGGTCTTTGTTCTGTTCTTCGTGGTGGCGCCGCCGTTCCGGCAGGTGGATGCGTTCACGACGGTGCTGTATCAGTCAGCGACGATCGGGATTCCGGCGGTTGCGGTTTCGCTGCTGATGATCGGCGGCGAGTTCGACCTGACGGCGGGTGTCGCGGTGACGACGTCGTCGCTGGCAGCGTCGATGTTCGCGACGAAGGTGGCTGGCAATATGTGGGCAGGGATCGTGTTCGCGCTGCTGGTTTCATTGGCGATCGGCGCGCTGAATGGCTACCTGCTGATCCGCACGCGGCTGCACAGCTTCCTGGTCACGCTGTCCACCTTCCTGATGCTGCAGGGGCTGAACATCGCGCTCACCAAGCTGGTGACCGGCAATGTCGCGACCGGGGACATCAGCCATGTGCCCGGCTTTGCCTCGGCACACGCGATCTTCGCGTCGACCTTCCGGATTGGCGGCGCTGATGTCAGCATCGCGATCCTCTACTGGTTCCTGTTCATCCTGGTGGCGACCTGGGTGCTGCTGCGCACGCGCTTCGGCAACTGGATCTTCGCGGTGGGCGGCAGCGACGAGAGCGCGCGGGCCGTGGGCGTGCCGGTGCGGCGGATGAAGATCGCGCTGTTCATGCTGGTGGGCTTCAGCGCCTGGTTTCTCGGCATGCACATGCTGTTCGAATACAACGAGGTGCAGTCGGGCGCCGGTGTCGGCAACGAACTGCTCTACATCGCCGCGGCGGTGGTGGGCGGCTGCCTGATGACCGGAGGCTATGGCTCGGCGATCGGCTCGGGCTTCGGGGCGTTCATCTTCGGGATGACGACGGAAGGGGTGATCTATGCCGACTGGGATCCCGACTGGTTCATGTTCTTCGTCGGCGCGACGCTGCTGACGGCGACGGTGGTCAACACCTGGCTGCGTCTGCGGGCGAGCGGAGGGAAGTGAGATGAGCGAGAGATCCGCGCCGATCATCCAGCTCACCGATATCGGCAAGAGCTATGGCAATATCAGCGCGCTGCGCGGCGTCAGCATGACGGTGCGCAGCGGTGAGGTCACCTGCGTGCTGGGCGACAACGGTGCGGGCAAGTCGACGTTGATCAGCATCATCGCCGGGCTGCGCGAGCACAGCACGGGCACCTACGCGGTGGATGGCGAGGCGGTGACGTTCGGCTCCCCGCGCGAGGCGCTGGATCGCGGCATCTCGGCGGTCTACCAGACACTGGCGCTGGTGCCGCTGCTGCCGATCTGGCGGAACTTCTTTCTCGGGTCCGAACTGACCATCGGGCGTGGTCCGTTCCGCCGGCTCGACATCGCCTCGATGTGGGAGATCACCGACCGCGAACTGCGCCGGATGGGCATCCATGTCGCCGATCTCGACCAGCCTGTGGGCACGCTCTCGGGCGGGCAGCGGCAGGTGGTGGCGATCGCGCGGGCGATCCATTTCGGCGCACGGGTGCTGATCCTCGACGAGCCGACCGCGGCCCTCGGCGTCGCCCAGTCCGGCCTCGTGCTGCGCTACATTGCCCAGGCCGCCCGCGAACACGGCACCGGCGTCATCTTCATCACCCACAATCCGCACCACGCCTACATGGTCGGCGACCATTTCATCATCCTCGCCCGCGGCGAGGTCGAGCTCGACGCTGCCCGCGACGGCCTCACCCTCGAAAACCTCATGTTCCACATGGCTGGCGGTGCCGGGCTCAACGCGCTCCAGCACGAACTCAACAGACCCCAGCCACAAGGCGCCTGATCGTGCCGGCAGCAACTCAGCAGACCCTGAACGATGGCGAAACGACCCGGCTTGCGGCGAGTAGGCGTATGAAGGCGCTCGACGTGATCACGATCGGCCGCTCCTCGGTCGATCTGTATGGCGCCCAGGTCGGCGGGCGGCTCGAGGATATGCGTTCTTTCGACAAATATATCGGCGGTTCGCCGACAAACATCGCCTGCGGCGCGGCGCGTCTGGGGCTGCGATCAGCGGTGATCACCAGGGTCGGCGACGAGCACATGGGCCGCTTCATCCGCGAACAACTGTCCCGCGAGGGCGTGGATGTGCGCGGCGTCGTCACCGATCCCGTGCGGCTGACCGCCCTCGTGCTGCTGGGCATCCGCGATGAAGACCAGTTTCCGCTGATCTTCTACCGTGAGAACTGCGCGGACATGGCCCTCTGCGAGGACGATATCAACGAGGGATTCATCGCCGAGGCGCGCTCGGTGTTGGCAACCGGGACACATCTCAGTCATCCCCGTACCGAGGCTGCGGTGTTGAAGGCGCTGCGGCTCGCGCGGGCGCATGGCGCGCGAACCGCCCTCGATATCGACTACCGCCCCAATCTCTGGGGGGTGGCCGGGCATGGCGCGGGCGAGAGCCGCTATGTCGAAAGCGAGGCGGTAACCGCGAAATTGCAGATGACGCTGGAGTTGTTCGACCTGATTGTCGGCACCGAGGAGGAGTTCCATATCGCCGGCGGCTCGCCTGACACGCTGACGGCGTTACGGGCGGTGCGCGCGCTGACCGGGGCGACCCTGATCTGCAAGCGCGGTGCGAGAGGGGCGGTGGCCTTCGCAGGTCCGATCCCGGCTAGGATTGAGGATGGCGAGACCGGGCCTGGCTTTCCTATCGAGGTGTTCAATGTTCTCGGCGCCGGCGACGGCTTTTTCGCCGGCCTGCTGAAGGGGTGGCTCGATGACGAAACCTGGCCGAAGGCTCTGGAATACGCCAATGCCTGCGGCGCCTTCGCGGTTTCGCGCCATGGCTGTACGCCATCTTATCCTTCGCTTGAGGAACTGACATTTTTTCTCCGGCGCGGTGTCCGTGAACCCGCTCTCCGGCATGACGCCGAACTTGAACGGCTTCATTGGTCGACCACCCGGCCGCACGGCGTCGCGGATTACCGGATCTTTGCTTTCGACCATCGCGCCCAGTTCGAGGAGATGGACGGTTATACGGCGCAGAAAGGCGGTGCCTTCAAGCGGCTTTGCCTGGAAGCGGCGCTCTCGGTGCAGGCCGGCCGGCCCGGCTACGGCATCCTGTGCGATGAACGGATCGGCCGACGCGCGCTGCACGCGGCCTCCGGCTCGGGGCTGTGGATCGGTCGGCCCTGCGAGTGGCCCGGCTCGCGCCCACTCGCCTTCGAGCCCGCGCTCGGCAGTGATTGCGGCGGCCTGTCCGAGTGGCCGAAGGAAAACATCGTCAAGGTTCTCTGCTTCTGCCACCCGGACGACGATGCGGCCATGTGGGCAACCCAGGACGCGGCGGTGCGGCGGTTGTTCGAGGCCGCGCGCCGCAATGACCTGGAATTCCTCCTGGAAATCATTCCCTCCAAGGTCGGCCCGGTGAATGATGGCACCACCGCGGCGCTGATCCGCCGCTTCTACGCCGCCGGGATCTATCCCGACTGGTGGAAGCTCGAACCGATGGCGAGCCTGGCCGCCTGGGAGGCCGCCTGCACCGCGATCGAGACGCATGATCGCCACGCGCGCGGCATCGTGGTACTCGGCCTTGATGCGCCGGAAGCCGATCTCGCGTCGAGCTTCGCGGTCGCGGCGGGCTTTTCCCTGGTGAAGGGGTTCGCTGTAGGGCGCACCATCTTTGCCGGAGTGGCGCGCGCCTGGCTCACGGGCGAGATGGATGACGGCACGGCGGTGACCGAGATGGCGCGCCGCTTCGCGAGGCTTTGCGCGATCTGGGACGATGCGCGGACCCAGGCACGGGAGAAGGCGGCATGAGCAACACGATCAGGCTGACGGCGGCGCAGGCCATGGTGCGCTGGCTCGCCGTGCAGATGACCGAGGAGGGTGAACGCTTCATCGAGGGCGTCTGGGCAATCTTCGGCCATGGCAACGTGGCGGGGCTGGGCGAGGCGCTGCACGGCATCGGTGATCGCCTGCCGACCTGGCGCGGCCAGAACGAGCAGACCATGGCTCATGCCGCCATCGCCTATGCCAAGACGAAGGCACGCCGCCGGGCGATGGCTGTTACATCGTCGATCGGGCCGGGTGCGACCAACATGGTCACCGCGGCAGCGCTCGCCCATGTCAACCGCCTGCCCGTCCTCTTCATTCCCGGCGACGTCTTCGCCAACCGCCGCCCCGATCCGGTCTTGCAGCAGATCGAGGATTTCGATGACGGCACTGTCAGCGCCAATGACTGCTTCCGTCCGGTCAGCCGCTATTTCGACCGGATCGCACGGCCAGAACACCTGCTCACCGCCCTGCCGCGCGCGTTGCGCGTGATGACCGATCCGGCGAATTGCGGCCCGGTCTGCCTCGCTTTCTGCCAGGACGTGCAGGCCGAGGCCTACGACTATCCCGAAACCTTCTTCGCCCCCCGGACCTGGCGCATTCGTCGCCCCGAACCCGATCCGCGCGAAGTCGCGGATGTCGCTGCCCTGCTGCGCGCGGCGCGCCGGCCGGTGATCGTCGCCGGCGGCGGGGTGATCCACTCGGGCGCGGAGGAACGCCTCGCCACGTTTGCCGCCCAGCACAACATCCCCCTCGTCGAGACCCAGGCGGGCAAGGGCGCCGTGTCCTGGCAGGACGAACGGAATTTCGGCTCCCCCGGCGTGACCGGCTCGGACTGCGCCAACCGGCTCTGCGCCGAGGCCGACCTGGTTCTCGGCGTCGGCACCCGCTTCCAGGATTTCACCACGGGAAGCTGGACGGTGTTTGCCAATCCGGCGCGGCGCCTCGTCTCGATCAACCTGGCCGGCTACGACGCGAACAAGCACGGCGCGACAGGGATCGTCGGCGATGCGCGGGCGACGCTGGACGCGCTGTCGCTGGCGCTGACGGAACACCGCGCGCCCGATTTCGACGCGGAAGCCCGCCGCGCCTGGCATGCGAAAGTCGCCGCCGTCACCGCGCCGCCCGCAGAGGTCCATCGCAACGCGCTGCCAACCGACGCGCAGGTGATCGGCGCCGTGCAGCGCGCGACAACCGAGCGGAGCATCGTGATGTGCGCGGCCGGCACCATGCCCGGCGCGCTGCAGGTGCTCTGGCAGGCGTCGCCGGGCGGCTATCACATGGAATACGGCTATTCCTGCATGGGTTACGAAGTCGCCGGCGCGATGGGCGTCAAACTGGCCGCGCCCGACCGCGAGGTGATCTGCTTCGTCGGCGACGGTTCCTACATGATGGCGAATTCGGAACTCGCCACCGCGGTGATGCGGCGGGTGCCCTTCACCGTCGTGCTGACCGACAATCGCGGCTATGGCTGCATCAACCGGTTGCAGGCCGAATGCGGCGGTGCCGCCTTCAACAATCTCTACGAGGACTGCAATGTCGAGGTTCAGCCCGAGATCGATTTTGTCGCCCATGCCGCCGCGATGGGGGCTCACGCCGAGAAGGTTACGGATATCGCGGCGCTCGAGGCCGGCATCGCGGCGGCGCGTGGCCGCGCCGTCCCGTCTGTCCTGGTGATCGATACCGATCCCGCTCCCGGCACAGGCGCCGGCGGCCACTGGTGGGATGTTGCCGTACCGCAGGCGGGCGGCCCCGAGCGACTTGAACAGGCGCGGGCGCGCTACAGCCGCAACGCGGCCGCCCAGCGTGTCGCCGACTGACCCGAACCGTCCCGAGAACAGGATTTCCCGGATGCCCGACCTGCTGCGCAAACCCTTCGGCACTCACGGCAAGGTGCACGATATCACCCCCGCCGCGGCCGGCTGGCGGCATGTCGGCTTCGGGCTCTACCGCCTGCGCGCCGGCGAGTTCGCCGCGGAGGCGACCGGCGGCAACGAGGTGATCCTCGTGATGGTCGAGGGGAAGGCGTCGATCCGCGCTGCCGGGCGGGATTGGGGCGTGCTTGGCGAGCGGATGAGTGTCTTCGAGAAATCCCCGCCGCACAGTCTCTATGTGCCGAACGGCGCGGAATGGGCGCTCGTAGCCGAAACGGACTGCATCGTCGCGGTCTGTTCGGCGCCGGGCAGGGGCGGGCACGCGGCGCGGCGGATCGGGCCGGAGGGCATCGTCCTGACCGCCCGCGGCGAGGGCACCAATACGCGCCACATCAACAATATCGCGATGGAAGCCGAGGACTACTGCGATGCGTTGCTGGTTACCGAGGTCTTCACGCCGGCCGGCCACTGGTCGAGCTATCCTAGCCACCGGCACGACGAGGACGATGATCCGCGCATCACCTATCTCGAGGAAACCTACTACCATCGCCTGAACCCGGCGTCGGGCTTCGGCGTCCAGCGGGTCTACACCGATGATCGCGCGCTCGACCAGACGATGGCGGTCTCGGACGGCGATGTCGTCCTGGTCCCGCGTGGCCATCATCCCTGTGCGGCACCGTATGGCATCGAGATGTATTACCTCAACGTGATGGCCGGGCCGCTCAGGAAATGGCGTTTCCTGCCGGACCCTGAATTGGGTATCGCTAAGTAGTGTACGCGGCGGTGGAAAAGTAGGCCATGTAGCGGCGGCATAATGCTGCCGCGTGGCGGGGCAAAAGCCGGCCACTTTTAGAGTTGCCTCTTTCCGAATGGAGGGAGAGGCTGCCGGGGATGTATTCAGTAGAGGTTTATGCGGCGGTTCGGCAATTTGTGGTTGTCGAGGGGCGGAGCCGGCGGGAGGCTGCGCGTGTCTTTGATCTGAACCGGGAGACGGTGGCGAAGATCTGCCGGTTCTCTGTGCCTCCAGGGTATCGGCGTGAGCAGCCTCCTGCGAAGCCGAAGCTTGGGCCGTTCATCCTCGTGATCGACGCGATCCTGGAGGCTGATCGGGCGGCGCCGGTGAAGCAGCGTCACACGGCGCAGCGGATATTTGAGCGTCTGCGCGATGAGCACGGCTATACGGGCAGCTCCACCGTGGTGAAGGATTACGTCCGGCCGGCACGGCTACGCGAGGCATTCGTGCCGCTGTCTCATCCGCCAGGGCATGCGCAGGTAGATTTTGGCCAGTGCATCGGCTTCATCGGCGGTGTGGGGACGGTGATGCACGTCTTCTGCATGGACCTGCCGCACTCGGATGCCCCGTTCGTGAAGGCATATCCGGCGGAGACGACGGAAGCGTTTCTGGACGGCCACGTGTCGGCCTTTGCCTTCTTTGGCGGGGTGCCGCTGTCGATCCTCTACGACAACACGAAGCTGGCGGTGGCACGGATTCTTGGCGATGGCCAACGGACGCGGACGCGCGCCTTCACGGAGTTGATCAGCCACTACCTGTTCAGGGACCGGTTTGGCCGCCCTGGCAAAGGTAACGACAAGGGGAAAGTCGAGGGGCTGGTGAAGTATACGCAGCGGCGCTTCATGACGCCGCTGCCGCATGCGGTGAGCTTCGATGCCCTGAACGCGGCGCTGGAAGCACGCTGTCTGGCGCGGCAGGATGAGCATGCCGGACGCCATGAAGAGACGATTGGCGAGCGGTTGCTGCGCGACCTCGCGGCATTGAGGGTGTTGCCGGCGGGACCGTTCGAGCCCTGCGAGAAGAAGCCGGCGCGGGTCTCGTCGACGGCGCTGGTCCGCTATCGGATGAACGACTACTCGGTGCCGGCGACCTATGCCTTCCGGGACGTATTGGTCAAAGGTTTCGTCGATCGGGTGCTGGTCGTGGCCGGGGCTGAGGTCATCGCCCGGTCAGCCGGGAACCGCTCGTTCATGATCGAGGAAAATGTTGCCCGCCAGCCATGCGGCACCTTGTGGGCGTCCTTCATCTTCATCCGTGGGCGGGGATCAGCCAGAGCGGTTCGTCTCCCTCCAGCCCCTCGAACTCGGTCCACCGTGTGCCGTGCACCTCTCCGGGTCGGACATGGGTGAGGGCGAGGAACCCCATCGCCAGCCGGGTCACCGGGTGCGCAGGGATCGCCTCGCAGGCTGCCAGCGCCTCCCGGGCTTCCTCCAGCGTGACCACGGCCGGTTGCCGCCCCTTGGTCATCGGCGCCATGGCATTCTGGATCACCGCCGCAGGGTCGGTGGTTGCGAGCCCGAGCCCCATCGCAAACAGGAAGATCGCCGACATCCGCTGGCGGACCCGGCGCGCGGTCTCCAGCGCCGGGCGCGCTTCGATTCGCCGGATGACGTCGAGGACCATCGGTGGCGTGATCTCCGCGACGTCGACAGTGCCGAGGAGGGGAAAAACCATCTGCTCGAGGCTGATCATCACGTCCGCCGTGTGGCGCTCGGTCCAGCGGGACTTGTTCAGCGTATGCAAGTCGCTTGCGACCTTCTCGAACTTGCGGTCGTCATTGGCCGCCTGGGCGCGCAGCTGCTTGCGCACCAGCGAGGGATCGCGACCAGCGCGCAGGCCTGCCCGGGCCTCGTCGCGCGCATCCCGCGCTGCGGAGAGCATCACCTCGGAGTAGGGGCCGATGCTGAGCAATTTCTCCTTGCCGCCGATCTTGTAGCGGAAGCGCCAGAGCTTTCCTCCAGCCGGCGTGACCAGCAGGTACAAACCATAGGAATCAAACATCTTGTATGGCTTGTCTCGGATCTGTGCCTTGCGGATGGCGATGTCGGTGAGCATACCCCTGCTTCCTGTCCCATACCCCGCATCCGACCCCAGGGCGCCCCGGGATTGAGGGGTATTTCGTGAGACGGATTAGGACACCGTCACGGAGGAAAGTGAAGAGATTTCAGGTGGTTGAGACTGATTGAGATCGCGTGAAAAGCGAAACTGGCGGAGGGGATGTCCGCCTTACCTTGTGATCCAGCCTTAGAGAAACCCCGATATAGCCCCAGCATTAGAGCCGAAGATTGCCCTATAACGTCCATTGACGTCCTAGGACGTGCGGGATTATGGTGTATCCATGAAGGCCCGAGCATGTAGCCGGGCGGTTCGACGGAGAGCCTCGCATGATGACCCCAGCGACCACGGCACATAGACCCCCTGCGGTTTCTGCGGTTTCTGCGGTTCCTGAGAGCCGAACCAATGAAATCAATGGCTTAGGTGCCATGAAAAACCGCAGAGGGCTTGCGGTTCGGTTGCGGTTTTCTGCGGTTTTGTGCGGTTCGGGGTGCTGACGATGCCCAAAACCGTCTCAAAACGCTTGAATGCCCTCGCAATTACGAACGCGACCCGCGAGGGAAACCTGCATGACGGTGGCGGGCTGTATCTGCGGGTGCGTGCTGACGGCTCGAAGTCCTGGGCATTCCGCTACACGATGGCCGGGCGAAAGCATTGGATGAGCCTCGGGCCGCTCCGGGATGTATCCCTGAGTGAAGCCCGCGAGCAGGCCCGCCAGCTACGCAATCAGGTTCGAGACGGCTTCGATCCGCTCGCCCAGCGCCGCGAGCGCCAGCATTTCGCCGCCGAGCAGACTGCCAGAACATTCGATGCCGTCGCCGCTGCCTACGTCGAGGCGCATCGAGCCGAGTGGAAGAACGCCAAGCATCGGCAGCAGTGGGAGAACACACTCGCCAGCTACGCCTCCCCCATAATCGGCAAGCGGCCGGTTTCAGAAATCAGCCTTCTCGACGTCCGCCGGGTGCTTGACCCGATCTGGGCCGAAAAGCCGGAGACGGCGAGCCGGCTGCGCGGCCGCGTCGAGGCCGTGCTGGCATACGCGACGGTTCACGGCTGGCGCAGCGGCGACAACCCGGCCCGCTGGCAGGGGTTCCTCGACCAAGTATACGCACCGAAAACAAAGGTGCGGGCGGTAAGGCACCATCCGGCCCTCGACTACCACGAAATGCCGGCTTTCATGGCCGAGCTGCGCGAGCGTGAAGCCGCCTCGGCGCGGTGCCTGGAGTTCGCCATCCTGACGGCTACGCGCTCCGGCGAGGCGCGCGGCGCCCGATGGGAAGAGATCGACTTCGACGCTGCCCTCTGGATCATCCCGAAGGAGCGCATGAAGATGAAACGCGAGCACCGCGTGCCGCTCTCCCCGCGTGCCGTCGAGATATTGCGCGAGATGGCAGGCCGCTCTCCCCGCCGGGATGGGCTGATCTTCCCCGGCGGCGCGCCTGGCAAGCCGATGACCGACGTTGCGCTTGCCAAGGCCGTTGCCGTGCTGCGGCCGGGCTTCACGGCGCATGGCATGCGGTCATCGTTTAGAGACTGGGCCGCTGAGATGACCAGCTTTCCGCGCGAGATCGCCGAGGTTGCGCTGGCGCACGTCAACAAGGATCGAACCGAAGCGGCGTATCAGCGCGGAGATCTTCTCGCGAAGCGCCGGCAGCTTATGGAAGCCTGGGCGAACTACTGCGCCGGGCTGGCTGAGGAATCCGAAAAGGTGGTGGCGATGCGCCGCGCCTGACGGAACCGTGCCGGCCGGATGCCGGCGAACCGGGAGTGGCGACGGGTGCTGACACACCCGCCGCCGATGATCCCGATAATGGGTGCGAGAACCATGAGACGAGATCGAATAAACCATACCACGAATCCGGCTACGAATGACAATCGGCCCCGCGTGCTGGTCTTGGACGTGGCCCGCCGTGCCGAAGCTGCCGCCCGCGATCTGGCGGCGATGGCGACGACCGCCAGCGAGCGGCGCCTCGTCGGCCTCATCCTCGAGGGCGCGATGGCGCGGGCCGGCTTGTCATGAACCGGCGCCGCACCCTCAAGGCCGCGGTGGCTGGCGCTGCCGCCGCCATTGCCGCCCCTGCCGTGGCATATGCCGCCGGCAACCCGGATGCGCGGTTCATCGCCGATTGCGACGAGTTCGTTGCCCTCCAACAAGCCGAGTTGCGGGCGTTCGAGGCCATCAAAGATGACGATGAACGCAATATCTTCCTCACGAAGCCTCGCGCCCGGCAGACGGCCCTGATCGATTCAATTTGGGCGACGGATCAGATCAATACGCCGGAAGGCGCGCGGGCGGCTGCCCGCGTGATCCTGGCGTGGTCCGACCGAACATCCGATGGCAAGTTTATGCCCGACAATCTTGAAGATGCCGTTGCGTTGACGCTCGCCAGCTACCTGACCGGCGGCGTCGATCCGATGGCGGGGATAGTATGAACACGACAACGACGCGACCCACCCCGGTCAAGGGTGCGGCACCCTACCGCGACAAATACGGCGACCCGATCCCCTGCCCGATACCTGGGCCGTGCCCGTGCGCCGATCCCTGCCGCAGAATACGGGAGATGATCGAGAACGGGCAGATAAAGTCATGACCCGCGCCCGTAAGCCCGGCCCGAACGCCACGCTGCGCGAGGCCCTGATCTACGTGCTCCGGCACCCTGGGATCTGGCCCGGCTTCGCTGCGCTGCTGGTGCGGCATGTGGCCGGCAAGGTGCGGTTCCATCTCCTGTGCTGGCGGGCCGGCTATCGCGTTTCGACGGTGCGGCGGCTGGCGCGGGAGGAAGGCCGGTGACGGAAAACAAGAAAGGCGGGGAGCAATCCCCGCCGGAGGCCGTTGTAATCGATAGCACCAACCGGCCGCCCCGACGCCCTGGCGCGCGCTACGTAACTCCCGAATGGATAGACGCGACGCTCCGGCTGCATTTCAAGAAAGGGCATAACAGTGGCGTCTACTTGCCGCCCCCGTATGTGTGGACCATTCTTGCGGCTCGCATCAACATTTACGTCAATCAGCCTCCGAACAATCATCAAGTCGGGCGGCTAGTTCACGGCGTGGGGAAGATGCAGGAAGAACGGAAGATTCTGGACGCAGCCGCTAGAATTTTGGAACGCGACCGCGACCGCTTCCCCGACACTGAGGCGTTTGCCGAACATCGTCGCCAATGGGCGACAGCCATCTCTGTCCTAAGATACCCGCGAGGCGCCGTCGATAATCCGCATGACCAGCTTGCGCGCCCAGTTCACCCGCAACAGTCGATTCGCGGCTGGACATACGTGGCCCGCGAGGTGCTGCCGGATTTGGTTGTGTTTTCCGTTCGAGGCCATGCGACGGTTAGAGCAACACCGGGAAACGGCATCATGAAAACCCTTATGGATATTCTACAAATTATCTATTTCGATGAAAAGCTGCCGTCAATCGCTACGGTTTGTAAGGCAGTATCAAAGGATATAGAAAAGTACAAGGTAATTGCAAAAACTCCCCCCTATGATCGCGAAACTTGGGAGAGTTTGCTGCAACCATAATTTTGATTGGGCAGTCCGGGGTTATCCGCAACGCTTCAATTGGAGCCACACAGATGACCGCAGACTCAAAAATTCTCTATCGTCCCCGCGAGGCGCAGGCCGCGCTGGGCGTCAAGCACTCCAAATTCTGGGAACTGGTGAAGGCTGGGACGTTCGACGTTCGCAAGCTGGGCCGCAGCACCTTCATAACCGCCGAATCGCTCCGCCGGTTCGCTGAGAACCTGCCGAAAGCAGCGGCCTGATCCCAATGCAAACCGCCCCGAAAACCTACTGGCTCCGGAGCGGCGCGGAAATCTTTGGATCGCTTGGCGGCGATACAAAGATAGAGGCGTCGGCGACTCGGTGCAAGCGGTTTGTGGGGCAGAAAGGATGCCCTAAATGGTTGACCGTAAAGGCGCTGCCGACCGGCAGCACGACCGACTCATCGACGACATTGAAACCCGTTCCCGCCGCCGCACTCTGACCATTGAGATGCCCGAGGCTGATCTGCGCCGCGCTGCTCGCTCGCTCGCCAGCCGGGCGGACTGGATCATGGCTAAGCGCGAGCGCGACAGCGTGCTCCGCGCGCAAGCCGACATCGAGGCCCGCCATTGCCGCCGCATCGCCGAGGCGCTGGCCGGGCTGATCCGGGAGGGCAACTAATGGCCTCGATCCTGGACACCGCGCTCGACCTCGCCGCCGCCGGCCGCGCCGTTTTCCCCGTAGGCAACGATAAGGCTCCGCGCTGCCCGCGCGGACACCTTGCCGCCTCGACCGATCCCACCACGATCCGCGCCCTGCATTGCGATTACGGATTCGTCCTGATCGGCATTGCGACCGGCGAACGCTCCGGCATCTCCGCGCTCGACGTAGACAACAAGCCTGGCGGACTCGAATGGTTCGCCGCGAACCGCCACAAGCTGCCGGCGACCCGGACACACCGCACACGCTCGGGCGGACTGCACCTGTGGTTCAAGCACCGCGCCGGGTTGCGCTCCAGCGTCGCCACCATCGCCCCCGGCATCGACGTGCGGGCCGATGCCGGATCGTGCATCTGGTGGCCCGCCGCCGGCCTCCCTGTCCTGTCCGCTGGCCCGCTCGCCGACTGGCCCGACTGGCTGGTGCCGCCGCCGAAACCGGGCTGGACGCCGCCCCCTGCCGCGCCGTGGGTAGGGAACGACCGCCGCGCCCGCGCCTATGCCGAGGCCGCGCTACGGCGCGCAATCGAGCGTGTCGCCGGCGCCGCGCCTGGCACCCGCAACGCGACACTGAATTCCGAGACGTATGGCTTGTTGCGCCTCACCTCGACCGGCGGCCTTTCAGCCGGCGAGGTGGCCGAGGCAATGGCGCACGCCGCCATCGTCGCCGGCCTCGAACGGCGCGAAATCGAGGCGACGCTGAAAAGCGCACTATCGGCGCGCGAAGGTGCAGCATGAACCATTTCAACGCTGAGCAGATCGCGCGCGATGCCGCCGCGAAGGCGAGCACGCCCCCTGAGTTGAAACGCCCGCTCCGCCGCGAAACGCCGCCGCCTGAGCCGTATCCGATGGCCGCGCTGCTCGCCCTGCGGCCGCCCGTTGAAGCCATCCAGCGCCGCACACAGGCGCCGGGCGCGCTCTGCGCTGCTTCCGTGCTCGCGGCAGCCGGCTTCGCTGCTGGGATTCACTACGATGTCGAGATCCCCAGCGTCGGCAATCGCCCGCTGGTGACGGCCTTTCTCACTATCGCTCAATCCGGCGAGCGGAAGACGAGCGTTGACCTGCTCGCCAGCCTGCCAATCCGCCGCGCCGAGGCCGCGCTCGCTGCTCAATACGAAGCGGATCAAGCGGCGTTCGGCCGCGATAAGGAAGCGTTCGACGCCGCCCGCGTTGAGGCGCGGAAGGCTGCCAAGGACGGCCGCGCCGCCGCAGAGCGGGCGCTGGCCGATGTCGGATCAGAACCGAAGGCGCCGGCCCCGCCGATGCTCACGGCCGAGGAAGGCACGATCGAGGGCTTAATCAACCTCCTGACGCTGAGGCCCTACGCCGCGATCTTCTCGGCCGAGGGCGGCATGTTCCTCGGCGGTCACGCCATGAGCGAAGATGCAGCCGTCCGGACTATGACGACGATCAACACCCTTTGGGACGGCTCGCCGATCAAACGGCTTCGTGCCGGCAAATCGACGTTCGCCCAAGGGCGCCGTGCGTCGCTCTCGCTCGCGGTTCAGCGTTCCGTCGCCAGCATCCTGCTAGGCAACGCCAGCGCGAGAGACAACGGCTTGCTTGCCCGGATGCTGATTTCGGAACCGGAGACGACTATCGGCACCCGCATGTGGCGGGAACGGGAACCCGACTTTGACCAGCTGCTCGATGACTACAACGACCGTCTCGGCGATCTGTTGGCACTCTCGCCCCGCCGGCTTGACGGTTCCGATGGGCTGGACCCCGAGCCGATCCCGTTTCACGCAGCGGCAGAGCGGCGCCTGATCCAGTTTCACGATGCAACCGAACGCGACCTGGCGGACGGCCGGCGCTATGCCTCAATCCGCGGGTTTGGCGCGAAGATGGTTGAGCACGCTTGCCGCCTCTCGGGCATCCTCGCCGCCTATGCCGGGAAGGACGTCATCGACGCCGAAGCGTTCGATGCCGGCGCCGCACTGGCAACATGGTATGCCGGCGAGCAGTTGAGACTCGGCGAGACGGTTGCACCTGATCCCGAACTCGATGCGGCGCAGGAACTGCTCGCATGGTGGCAGTCCCAGCCTGATCCGCGCCTTTACCTCACTGCGCTTTACAAGTCCGGGCCGAACCGGCTGCGGCAGGCTGCCGACGCGAAGCGGGCCGTCGCTATCCTAGAAGATCACGGCTGGATCGAGCGACTACCGACCGGAACGGTGCTCGACGGCAGCCCTCGCCGCGACGCATGGGGGCTGATCCCATGATGCAGGTTCGCACCCGCGCGGAGTTCGGCCGCGTCATCGAGGTTGCCGCTCGCATCGTTCCGTGGCGGCTGCCGCTCTACGCAGCCGCCGCAGATGGGCTGATCCAGTTGGTCGAGGTCACGCCTGGCGCCGGGCTTCCGAAGGCGCTGGACCGGGCAGCGCGGCCGCTGGTCATCCTTGTGGGCGACGATGGGGATGCGCCAGTAGGGCCGGGTGGCTGGCGCTGCACGCCACGGCTGCGGCGGATGGCTCGCAGCGCCGTGATCCACGCGACGGGCGGTGAACCGCTGCATTATCGAAACGCAGTCAATGCCGCTGTATCGGGCGCGGCGCCGCTAGCCCTGATCGAGACGATTCCAGAACACGCCGAAGCGTGGCGTGCAGTATTCGGGAAGCGGCCTCAAATATTGATCCTCCCACCCCGCGGCGACCATCACCCCCGCGTCACACCGGCCCGGCCGACGCACTGACGGCATACCGGCGCCCATAAACGTATCCAAGACGGGCGCCATATTTCCATCCGCCGCACATAAACAAGTCTATTACTGGAACGGAGTAGCGATATCGGCGGAAACTGCGTCCGCCGTATATCGTCGGGATGGCACCTCTGGCGCAATCGGGCGCCCGGTTCCGCATCAGCGCAGATTAAATAATCGTCATATGGAATGCCGATCTATTCGCTGCGGTATTTTGTAGTTCGCTGGAATACATGCCGATACTATTGATTTTTATTGGTTTTTCATTGGTTTTCATTGTATTTATGAGAAATGGCAAAGCAGTCTATTACCATTTCACTTGACCGCGAATTGCTCGACCGGATCGACGCTGCCGCATCGGCCATCAGCACGTCGCGTAGCTTTGCGGTCGCAGTGCTTGTCCGGCGCGGTTTCGAGAACGCTTCGGACGATGGCGCGGCGGATCGGGCGGCATCGGCCCCGCCTGGTTCGCCGCTGCCCGCCCGCGCGCTCATCATCGAAATCAACCTCGACGCACCAACCCCCCACGTCGCCATCGCCGAGACAATTCAGGAAGCCGCCGCCCTCGCCCGCGAACGCGGACTTCGCTGGGCAGCCGCTGGCCGCCCGCACGAACTGGCCGGCCTGGTGCCGCCGCTCGAAGCCCGCGCCAGCATCTGCGCCAGCATCGACCTCGCCGGCGCACTGGCAACGGCGCCGAACTGGCATCGATGCCCGCCCCAACTGATCCGCGAAGGACTCGCCGCATGACCCGATCAACCGCAATAGCAATTCAGGAACTTATGACCGGCGAGGCGGTGAAGTCTCACCTTGCCGACGTGTCAGACCGGGCCGCGAAGATCAAAGGCGAAGCCGCCTGGCAGTCCGAACTCGCAGAATTGTGCCGGGCGCAGGCCGAGGAAATCGACCGCCTTAACCTCGCCCTCGCCGATGCCGCGCGCGTGCCGCCTCGCCGCCCGCTGCTCGCGACCGGAAGCATCGCCACCCGCCCGAATGGCTCTGCAACGACGCTGACGACGGTGATCGACGACCACGGCACGATCTGGCTGCTTCGCGACGGCGGCGCAGGATACGAGACCTGGACCCGCCTGCCAGACCTGCCCGTGCCATCAGAAATCGCCCGCACCCTCGAAACGGAAACCGAACGCGAGGCCCGCGAAGCCGAGGAAGCCGAGGAAGCCGAACGCGCCGAGCGCGACCGGATTAACGGGGTGCGGCGATGACCAGTGACGCCGCCGCCCTCGACCGTGAAATCCGCCGCCTGATGGCAAGGCGGAATGAGATGGACCGCGATGCCCGGATTGCCGCCGAGGGGAGGCTCGAAGCCCGGACCAGCACGGAACTCGGGAAACAGGTGACGCGGTTCTACGGAGACAGTGCCGCTGCCTGGGCACCGTTCATGCCGCCCGTTCGCAACAAAATCACAGGTTTCGACCGATGACCGGCACCGCCGCCGACGCGCTCCATGCGTTGCTCACCGACCTCCGCGAAGCCGCCTGGCGGGGCGATGCCGAGGCGCAGCGTCAATTCGTTAATATCGGCGCGCGCCGCGACGCGACAGCAACGGACACTCTGGCGGAGATCGACCGGATGGTTGCCGCCGGCGTTTGGAGACAGGGTAGATGACAACTTTTCCCCGCAAATATGCGCCGTCATTTCAGGTTACGACGCTCGCGGCGAGACTGCCCGCCGCCTTGGCCGACCTCGACCCCCTCGACTTCACCTCGGGCACGCTCCCGCCGGCACGCTGGACCGCCACGCGCGGCGAAAGCGAACTAGCGTTCCGCGCCCGCATCACCGCCGACCTCGCCGCATCCGGGCCGCATGGCGCGCTGGTGCATGTGTATGAGAATGGCGACACCTGGACCCGGCGAGGGGCTGCATGACGGGGCATCATGGCAAAGGGCGGGGCCAAGGCCCGGCCAGCCGCACCCATAGCGACAAGCCGAGGGAACCGCTGGTCATCACCCCAGAGAAGCAGCGTGAGCGCGCCCTCAAACGCTGGGCCGATCACCGCGAACGGATGGCGCAGGGGCCAGAGGCTGTTGAGGCACATCGGCGCGCTGTGGCGCTCCGGAAGATGAGAAAAGAAATCAAGGCGGAAAGGCACGCTGTCCGAGCGCGTTTGCCATCGCCCGCGTGTTCAGGAGGCCAGCATGGCAGTTAAGAGCATCATCGACGTTGACGTTAACGACGAGGCTTTCAAGCGGTTTGAGGCCCTGTTTTCTCAATACGAGGCAAAGGTCAAAGACCTTCCCGGCGAATGGAAAAAGGTTGACGAGGCGATTGCCGGAGCGGGCAAGCGGTTTGCCAGCGCGAACGGGCCGACAAGCGCCATGCTGGCCGGCATGGCCGCCTCGGCAGGCGTGATCGCGGAATCGATCCACAAGGCGACCAAGGCGCAACGCGACTTCCAATCGGCAACGCGCCAGAGCCACAACGCCATGAGAGACCTCGGCGCGGCCGCCGGGAAGGTTTCCCATACGATCTTCGGCCTCGGCAAGTGGATGCTGAAATTCGGCACGATGGGCGGCGCGCTGGCAGGCGTTGGCGGCGCAATTGGGCTGGATGACCTGGCCGGATCGGCGCTGAGCCGGCAGCGCAGCGCGCGCGGCATCGGCATGACGCCGGGGCAGGCGGCGGCGTTCAGCACCTATTTCAGCCAGTTCGGGAACGCCGATGCGGTGGCAGCCAATGTCGCGAATGCCCGCAACGACATAACGAAGCGGTGGGTCTTTTCCGGCATCGGCATCAGCCAGAGCGAATTGCAGCACGATAGCAACTTCAAGCTGAGCATCGACGTTGAGAAGAAGATGCAGGCGGCGTTGAAAAAGATGCCCCGTGCCGACTGGCAGAATATCGCCCGAGCGCGCGGCTTCGACCTGATCGCCTCGACGGACGAGATGCGCCGCTGGCGGCATACGTCCATCGACCGGATGAACGCCGCCGGAGCCGGGGCGAGATCGAGCGTGAACGCCCTCGGGTTCAGCAACACGACCGCCCGTGAATGGTCGAGCCTGCAAATCCAGATGCACAAGGCCCGCGTCGAGATCGAAAGCAGTTTGATTACCGGCCTGCACCGCTTGGCGCCGGAATTGACGAAGGTTTCAGGCGACATTGCCCGGTGGATTTCGGCCTTCGCCAAGGGGCCGGAGATGGGCAAGTGGGTCACGGACGCCGAGCACGGCTTGCAAGTGTTCACCAAATACCTCGGCTCACCTCAGTTCCAAAAGAACCTGTTGCAGTTTCAGCACGACATGGGAACCGCGGCATCCGAAATGCTGGCGATCGCCAAAGACCTGTATCCTTATGCGAAGGCTGCCGGGTGGGTGGCGAAGGGCGCGGAGGATATCTGGAATGCTAACCCACTTGGCCTAAACAAAATAACGCCGGAACAAGCGTATCGGGCCGTGCGGCGATCCGTCGGAATGGGCGACAACAATCCCGGCGACATTATGCACAAAAACCAGTTTGGCCGGTGGGTGAACAACCGATACGCGACCACGACGCAGGGCATTCAGGCGATGGATGCGCTGCTGAAGCGGTATCCGAAAGAGCACCACGCGAACACGCTGGCGAGCATCATTCCGATCTGGAACGGCCACGGGAAAAACGACCCGGAATACATCCGCCGCGTCTCGCGCTGGTCAGGCATCGGACCCGATCAGCCGCTCGACATGAACAACAAGGCGCAGATGGCGAAGGTCATCGCGGCCATGAGCCGCGAGGAAGGCACGCATCCGGTTACGCGGGAGCAGGCCGCCGTTGCCTTGGGCGCGCAGCCGGGGCTACCGGCGAGCGTCAATCGGCTGGTGGACACGCTGCGGCGCCAGAAGCCGGCGCGACCGCAGCATGTCACCATTCGGAACCAGACCTCGGCGCGGGTGGCGTTGCAGGCAAACGCGGCGTCCTACTGATGGACAAGATCGCAAAGGCTCCCTCGGGGCGGCTGGCTGCGAAATTCGCGGCAGGGGGCGGCGAGGATACCGCCGCGCTCGCCCGGCGCACGTTGCGGGCCGAACTGATCCTCGCCCGCGCCCGGTTCTACGCCGCGACCAAGGCGGTTGACGCCGCCCTCAAGCTGGACACCGACCAGATGGCCGAGGCCGCGCGCCCGCTGGTGAACGCTGCACGGCTACTGCCCGATGCCTGAGCCGATGACCGACGCTGAGATAGCCGAACTGCGCCGCGTAGCCGAAAGCCCGCTTGTGCGGCCATCGGAGCGTATCGAGGCCCGGCGCAAGCTGGTGGAGATGGGCGCCATACCGGGCCGGCGGCTGTTCGGGGACGACAAGCGCCGCGCCCTATACGCCGCCCGCGAGATGCTGCGGGAGATGGGCTTCGAGTAGAGCGCGCCGAAGCACAACGCTCCGTCAGGAGAAGCGTTACATAAAAATTA
>NZ_AFPR01000034.1:0-3839 GCF_000219295.1 Acidiphilium sp. PM | reverse complement strand
ATTCTCTTTCCACCAGCCAGTGACTGGGAAGATACCCACAGCATCACGGTCGGCCAATGCCGCCGCGCTACCTCGCCAGATATCTGAATGAATTGAACCCCGGTCGCGGACATTTGGCCCCAGCACCCATCTATCGGCACCAGAATTGAGGCTCCGACCAACTTCCTCCGCTTGAGCAGCTTTGTTGATGCGGCTCCGAAAATCAGTCAGCGTTTCGAGTGTCCTTTTTAATGCGAACCGCAGGCCGTGCGATGCGTAGCGGTGCCGGCGCGTCCAACCCCGCTCTCCGGGGTTAGGTTCCACGAAATAAGCCAGCGTGATGCGGAGCTCGACTTCCTGGCTGCCTAGCGCCAGCAGCTCTTCGCGTGGCCAGGGCAAGCTGTGTAGGTTCATATCTCGGGTTTTGATGTCACTACCGTCTTGCCTGAATGGCGTGAGGCTATCCTCGATCATCAGAGTAGCATCATCGCTGGCGCTCAAGAGCGCACGGGGCAAGCTGGGCACTCCCCAACCATAGCGGCGCAGCATCGCCGATTTCTGGGTTTGCGAGGCTCCTTGCTCGACATGACGGCGCATGATACGCGTCCATTCCGCTGCATGGACAATCAAACCGCGCACGGTTTCAGGCCATAGTCCTGGGCGGGCAGCCATGATCCGTGCCGCCATGCGCGCCGCAAGGGCAGACGCTGAACTAGTTTCGCCAAAGGTCGTCAGCAAATGTTGTGTCGGCCGGTGATGGGTAGTGAGCAGTTGAAGATCATCAATTGCTTCCGGCTCATTGATCCCGTCATGAGCCTGATTGCCGCCTTCAAACACGACATCCGGCCTGATCGGCCATTGGCGATCCCAAATACCAGAGGTTCGGCTTGTCGGACTCAGGTCGCCCGCTTGAGCAACGAGCCCCCAGCCAACGAAGTCTTTCTGGCTGATGGTGGTCTTGGCGGTATAGGCACCGATGACAAGTGCATTCCAAGCCTGAGCAGGGTTTTCCGCTTCAGCGAGGTCATTGAAATCAGGGAAGCCGTCCGCCGTAACGCCCTCCCTAATATTGCCCGCGGCGATTACAAACAAACGGCCAGCAGCCTCGTTGCCATAGGCGAGCTGATCAACCGCCGCCGACCAGGATGACGGCCGCCCACGGCCAAGGCCTATTTCGCTGGTCACGGCCATACAAAAGGCTCTCGACCGGCCTGGCGCTTGCCTTTCGACCCGGTCGACAGCACTCGCTGTGATTGCGCCATAAAGTGCCGGCAGGTTCTGGCCGCGATTGGGCAGAATTTTGACCGTCTCCAACTGATGCTGGAGTTTAACCGCGGTTTTCCGTGTCAGGGCTGCTTCAAGATCACCGTAAAGGGCAACACCGGCCATCCCTGTACCGTGGCCTCGCCAAGGGCCACGCGCGTCATCGACACCCCAGCTCGGGTCATAGGCGTGCTGATCAGCCACTGCCAATGCCGGGGCGATAAGGGGGTGGTCGCGTACGGCACCGCTATCGAGAAGACAAACAGCTGGAGCAAAATGCGCGGGAGCGGAGATTCGCCCAACGAGATCATCGACCCATGCTGCTTGCTCAACCGGGTTCATTTCCATGAAGATCGCGGGGCTATCCTTCGCGAGGCGCAGCTCGGCAATGGCATCCGTATTCAAAACCAGGCAGGTCAAATCGACCTCGGATGCCAGCAGCAAGAGGACTTCCCGGTCGGGAAAGTGAAGAATATGCTCCCTTACCTCCAGGCCCAATCTAATGACGGTCCGCTGGAATGAGTTTAGGCGGTCCTCGCGGAGCCAAACCTCCCACCGACGCCGTTTGCGATGGAAAGGTCTCCACAGGGTCGGTGAACAAGGCCTTCACCAGCCCGAGGCGGACCGTATCGACGCGCGCAATGAGGCGCTCATTTTTTGGATTACCTTTAGGGGTATCCTCATCGCGATATTGTTCGATTTTGCGGGTGTAGAAATCTGCCGAGCGCTCGGGAACAAAAACCGTGGCAGATACGGTGGCCTCGCCCTCCGCGGGAAGCTGAACCGCGACCAACTCGATGGCGTTCCGCTTGTTTTCCAAGGCATCCAGCGCTTCCGTCTGGGATGAAGCTAAATCGAACTGGAGATAGAAGCCGCACTCTCCGGTGGCGAGATCGGGATCACGGCGGTCCATGTTCTCGGTGGCCTGGCGCAAAGCCCGCGTCATTGCGCGCTCAAGCGTCCGCGCATGCGACGCGCGTGCCCGCGGGGGAGGCTTGCCCGAGCTTCCCCGGCGCGGTGACGTAAATGGTTCGCTGTTCCCACCCCCTTGGAGGTGGAAATGGGGAAGGTTGCGCGGAGGGCGGGCCATCGGGGTTAAATCACAAGGTCGCGGCCCTGCGCTCCCTTAGTGCGGCGACCAGTACGTCGGTCGTGATCTCGTTTGAACCGGAAATAACACTCGCCTTCGCGGCCTCGTCGGCAGCCCGGGCAATTTCGGCCGGGCTCAGGCCCTCTGCCGTGTTCAGAATGGAAGCCCATTCGAGCCCAGCAGTCTCGAACGTCACCAAATGTGCCTGAACGATGCCCTGCATGATATCAGGTGTCGGTGCACCATACTGGATGACATCATCGAACCGGCGGAAGAGTGCCCTGTCCAAAAGCTCGGGATGGTTGGTTGCTGCGATGATCAGGCTGTCGCTGCTATCATTCTCAAGGAACTGCAGGAACGAGTTCAATACGCGGCGGATTTCGCCGACATCGTTCGGGCTGGCGCGTTGGGCGCCAATCGCGTCGAACTCGTCGAAGAAATAGACCCCGCGCTGAGTGGTGATCGCCTCGAAGATCAGGCGCAACCGCGAGGCGGTTTCGCCCATCATTTTCCCGATCAGCCCGTCATAAAGGACCGTGAAGAGTGGGAGCTTGAGTTCGCCGGCCAGGGCTGCAGCGGTCATGGTCTTGCCGCTGCCAGGCGGTCCGACCAAAAGCAGTTTGCGGCGGGGGCCGAGGCCGCGGCTGCGAAGACGCTCTCGTTGACGCTGTTCGCTTAGGACGCGCTGTAGGCGGCCCTGAAGCTCAGCCCCCATGACCATGCTGCTGAGCCGCGTTTCCGAATAGCGCGCGGCCAAGAGAGTGGCGAGTTCTCCGCGGGGCTGTGCCATGGGCACTGCGCGGCCGACAGCCCGGTTCGTGTCGGCAGTCCGGCTTTTTGCGACGGCGATCAGCTCCTGTAGCTGCTGGGCGAGCTTGCCGTGACCCTGGCGTGCTTCATGTGCGGCCAACTGCGTTGCGACCGAGAGGAAGCGCTCCTCGTCGCCGGCGACGTGGCTTTGCAGCAGAGCGACAATGTGGCGGGCCGTGGTCATGGATAATGCGTGCAATAAAGGTGAAACGATAGACTGACCATAGCGAACCAGATTCCGGCTGTACCGTCAAAAATGCGTCGCCGTTCATTCCGAAGGCAACTGTGACTCTTCGGACTCACCCCTTTGGTAAAGGGCTGTAGGTCGTCCTTGAGTGGCCCCAATGTTGGCCCGAGTCGTCTCGTGCTGCCACGGTTGAGGATGCTGCTGCCTCATGGTGGCGCCATACATTCCCATGGAGTTAATGTCTGCTAAGGGGCAGCTGTACCAGCAGCGTGAAGGGCATGGGCGCACAGCCGCCGTTCAGTCAGTCCGTTCTGTACGGTGGCTTTCTGCCCTGCGCGGACGTAACGAACCCGACTTGGTCGCCGTTACCGGCTACGCCCACGCTTCCGGCTTGCTTGTTCAACAGGATGCTCCTCAGCTTGGCGCTGCGCCTGACGTCTGCGATACCCCTCCAGCGCGCTCTGTAGGCGGACCCGGGCGCTCCGATGCGCGGCCTCGATCAAGGGCCGA
>NZ_AFPR01000035.1:0-7698 GCF_000219295.1 Acidiphilium sp. PM | reverse complement strand
GGAGCCCAAAAGTCCACCACGACCCCGGACACTACCCCCGTGCGTCATCACCTCAACCTGGCCCGACGGCGCTCCTCCATCAACAAAAAGGCCGGACCGCATACGTCCCGGCTGATAACCCGCTGGGGCTCTTTCGCTTGGCTGATCGTCGCCTGCGGCGCTGCAAGCGCATCCCTTGGGAATCGAGGCAGTCAGACGGGGCTGCGCGCAATCGATTTGATCGCCTCTCTAACCTTGCCCGAAGACCGTTCGATCTCGCGATCCTGCGCCTCTATCTCGGCCTTGACCGCTGCATCGTTGCCGGGACCATCGGCAATTGATTTCAGGATCTTGCGGCGGGAACTGCGGCTGCCATCGGCATAGGTAACATCGAACAGGACAATGGCCCGATCGATTCGGCGCTTCATTGCTTTGCCGCTTCTACCGAGAATTCCGACGTATCCACGTCCGCTGCGTCAGGGGTGTTCGCCTGGATCGGAAGATCGCCTTCTTGGCCCGACTTGCGTCGCAACGCCGCGTCCCGCCTCTCCTGATCCTTGGCTTCCTTTTTCGCCTGCTTGAGGCGGTTGCGCTCTGCGCGTTGCAAGCCGTAATTTTGCCTGAAGACCACTCGTTATTTTCCTTTTGTCTTCGGAACGCGACAGCATCCGAGACGAATTGACCCATTTCGTCGCTCTTGCTCGGAAGCCATAGAGCGTCAGGGCATCATCAACGGCCAGGCAGACGTTTATCCGGGCGCGTGCATATGTCGCCGGGCACGCAAACTTCGGTCACCGTACATTCGCGTTGTGCCGTCAGCGACACCCCATCAGCTGACCGATGGGGTGCGCGATAGACTGAAGGTTAGGCGGCCTGCAAATTCACGGCCGACATTTTGCCCTGCTGGCCGCGCTGCAATTCATAATTGAGCTTCTGCCCTTCATTGAGGGAACCCAGACCCGCACGCTCGACGTCGGACACATGGACGAATACGTCCTTCGAGCCGTCGTTTGGCGTGATGAATCCATAACCTTTTTGGGAATTATACCATTTAACCGTGCCCTGCGACATGGCTTGTCTCCGTCGTTTCGGCGGTCCGCAGGATGCAGACCTATTTACCTTCCAAGAGGGGAAACCGACGGATCAGCGCCGCATGTGAGGGTACACAAACCCCGGCGAGAAAAGTGCCGTTTCGGACTTATGAGCGCTCAGGAAGAAAAACACAACACGGGCTCATGATGCGGCTTCCAGCATGTGCAGCGCGCTGCCATGCCTCAGGTCTTGTTCCAACACCGGGATCATCGCCTCCCGATCGGTTCCCTGCACGGCTGCGAATTCGTCGGCCAGGCGTTCAATCGCAAGCGAATAAAGATTGCGCTGGCTGTAGCTCATATCCTGTCCCGGCATCGCCTGGAGGTCTCTCACGACGCCGGCAAGCGCATTGAGCGCGCCCGAATTGATTTTAAGCCGGTAGCACTCCGACCGTCTCGCCCAGATCGTGCTGCTGACGCGGCGACGCCCCTTCAATATTGCCATCGCCTCGTCAAGTTCCGACGGCGACGACAGTTTTCGCAATCCGCTTTTCCCGACGGCCGCAACCGGAATCCGGATCGTCATCTGCATTTCGGCGAAGAACAGCCGGATGATGGCGACCCTGTAGCCCCCCAGATCTTCGTCGCCGATCTGCTCTATCCGTCCAACACCGTGTGTCGGATAGACGATGAGATCGCCGCTGCGGAAACCGCAATCCAGATCTGGAACCCCAGCCGCCGAATTTCTGAACGCGGCCTCTACCATCGCCTTGGTCATCTGCTTCGCTGCGGCCATGTCGTCCACCCGTTCAATGCTATCATCGATATGGGGAATCGCGGCAACGAATACATCGGCTCAGACGATCCCGATTGGCACGGCGGCCGGGCCGCGCTAATCAAGGTAAATTCTAAAGCAGATCTAGGACCACTCAGAAGGGAGCAGATCACGTTGCCGCAGGCCTTGGCGCGAGGATCGTTCCGGACATTGCACTCCGAAACAACCGCGCCCTATGAAGATTGTTCCATTTTGTGAGCCGCAGATCTATCGCCAGATCGGAATCGTGCAAGCCGCCAGTTCACCGAAGGCGGATTTTTTCGCAGAGGTCCATCGCCGTCTTGCGGATATGGCTGGAGCTTACGGCGCACATCGGCCACTCATGAACAGCGCCAAGAACATCTGATCTTTCCCGCGGCGAGGCGGCTATAAGGCGGCATGCACTGGCCGCCTTATAGCCGAATAAGATCACGGCATTGTGTTTGCCGGAATTGGACGGCACCCGACTCTGCACGCAGATAAATCCATCAGACAAGATGACTTTCTCACCTGATTGAGGATTTTGCCTACAGCGGGACGCAATGCCCGACAAACGATTGGGAATAATCACCATTTGAATCAAAGTACTAATGAAATTTTCTGCCGCACTTGAAGGCGACGTACGCAGCATCGAAGCTCTCAGGTCAATACGAGTCCGGCGCATTTACATTATGCGCGGCAATAAATTATTGGAATTATAACATAAATTTCTTCGTGATTCGAAATTTAATTTCTATAATAATCCCAGCACAAACACGAATCCAAGTATGCAATTCATAACAGTTATGTAGAAGCTATCATTTTATTATTCCACCCACCTCCTTAGATCGGGCTCGTATGGCAATTGAAGGCGTCGATTGTCAGCATCGTAAAATTGAATATCTGAGAGTGAAGCCAGGACGGTCAAAAATTGATTGCGCCGGGACCGTCTCAATTTGTGCGACTTATGATGAGTATTTGCACAACGACGTGATCCGGGCTTGCAACATGATCGACAGTTCATCGTGGAGCGCTCCCGGAATTGAAGGGTAATCCGTATGTGGTCCGACGAAATCGAATTCAAGCGCCAGGCCGCGCTTGCGCGCTATGAAATCGTCGGAACTCCGGCCGAAGAGTGCTTCGACCGCTTCACCCGCATCGCAGCACAAGCGCTGGGAATGCCAATTGTGCTGGTTTCCTTTGTGGATTCTGAACGTCTGTGGCTGAAGGCAAGACGCGGTACGGACCTCTTATGGACGCTACGCGAACACGCATTTTGTGATTACACGGTCAGGTCAGATGACATCTTTGTTGTTGCAGACGCTCGCCTGGACGAACGGTTCTGCAACAGCCCCCTCGTCGTCGAGCCGCCAAATATCAGATTTTACGCCGGCGCACCGATCATCACCGCGGATGGCTATCGCATTGGAAGCATGTGCGTTCTCTCGCCTGAGCCATATGACGGCTTTGATGCCGGCGCACAGCAGCTCCTCGTGGAACTCGCGCACTCGGTGATGACTGAACTGGAATTACGGCGGACCAATCGCGAACAGGCAAAGATTTCAGGCGATCTCGCCTTCTGGAACCGGCTTTCCCAGGCGATTGCCTCGACGCCGGATTTCGATTCTGCGCTCGATCAGACACTTACCTACTGCGCCGAACGCACCGGTGCCACGGTTTGCTTCCTTTCGGCCTATCACACAGCCCATGGGATGGTGGAATACGTCAAGGGCCATATCGTCCCCAACCGTACATTGAAAGGCATGGACGTTTCCAAATGGGCTGGAGTTCACCCTGCGGGACATCTCAGTTTCGGGAAAGCCCTGTCCAAAGGGATTGTATTTGATAGTTTCCCAATGCGGGATCCCGACGAGTATCGTGAATTTCCTTTTTTGCGTGCATTGGTCGAAGCAGGAATTCGCCGTCAGCTTGTCTATCCATTCGATCTCGCGGAGCGCCGCTTCGGCCTCGTGCTCGGTTTTGAAAACCCCGATATCACACGCGACACACACGGTCTGGTGCAGGAATTCATCGCCAGGCTGACCCCGCTGCTGCTGGGGCGCCTGCGGGAGGATGCGCTGGAAAGCGCCAACCGAACGCTGCGGATGATCCATGCCTCTACGGGCGCCTTCGCCCGCGCCTGCACGCCGCAGGCCCTGTTCGACGCAGCTTGCCGGCTCGCAGTTGAAATCGGCGGCTATGATGCTTGCTGGATTGGCCTCGCCCGGAATGATCAGGAGCGGTCGATCCGCCTCGTCGCGAGCGCTGGACGCGGCATCCGGTCTATCTCCAAGATGCGTCTCACATGGGCGGATGAGCCGGACGGCAGAGGGCCGACCGGCACTGCCGTCCGTGAGAAGAGAGTCGTCCTGTTGGCCGATCTCGAAAGAGACCAGGGCTTTGCGCGCTGGCGGGACAGCGCGCTCGCCTCCGGGTTCCACGCCTGCATCTCGCTGCCGTTTGCATCTGAGGAAGGCTCGGTGGTCGGCGCCTTCACACTATATTCGTCGAGGCATCTGGTCTTTGGGGGGGATGAACAGAGGCTATTGGTCGAACTGACCGAGAACCTGACCAAGGCTCTACAGGACGTCACGACGAGGCAGGAGCGCGACGCTGCCTTGATGGCTCATTCAATGAGCGAACAGCGGATCGATCGGCTCCTCACGGCGAGTGGCACGGTTCTCTACACGCTGACACTGATCGACGGACAGGCGGTTCCCGTGGAGATCAGCAGGAATATCCTCAACATGCTGGGCTATGCGCCTGAAGACGTTCATGGCCCGGACTGGTGGCGGAACATCGTGCATCCTGAAGATCTGCCACAGGCCGAACCTGCTGTCGCTCATGCCTGCGAGGCCGGACACTACGTCCATCGCTACCGTATCCGGCATCGGAACGACAGCTACCGTTGGGTACGCGATGAGTTGACGCTGCAACGCGATGCCGAAGGCCGTCCGTCCGGCATCGCCGGCGTCTGGATCGACATTACCGAACACCGGACGGCGGAGGAGGAGATTTATCGTCTTGCGCATCTCGACCCACTGACCGGCTTGCCCAATCGACGCCTCCTGAACGAGCGTCTCGGGACAATGCTCAGCGAAGCGCGGCGGGCCGGCTCGCACGGCGCGCTGCTGTTCATCGATCTGGACCGGTTCAAGAATATCAATGATATGCTCGGCCATACCGCGGGCGATGCCGCGCTCGGAGAGGTCGCACATCGGCTACGCCGCGCGGTGGGTGGGACGGACACGATCGCGCGTATCGGCGGCGATGAATTCGTGGTCCTCCTTGCCGAGGCCGGCGCCACGGCGGAGGATGCGGCTGCCCATGCGACAAGTGTCGGGGGCAAGATAATCGATGCGGTATCCGGCAGGCCGATCTCGATCGGCGCGCGCGAATATCATCTAGGTGCAAGCATCGGATTTACCCTGTTTCCAAAGCCGGCCGACACGATCGACACGCTGGTCCGCGAGGCGGACACCGCAATGTATCAGGCCAAGGCCGGGAGAAACGATGTTGTCTTATTCCAGCCCGCCATGCACCAAGCCATCATGGTTCGTCACGCCATCGAGGATGAGATCCGATGGGCGCTGAAGGACGAGCAGTTTGAAATCTGGCTGCAGGACCAGGTGGATGCGACCGGCACGGCAGTCAGCGCGGAGATCCTGGTCCGGTTGCGGCTGCGTGATGGTCGGATTGCCGCCCCCAACGAGTTCATCGGTATCGCCGAATCCTCCGGCCTGATCGTTCCGCTCGGCCGCTGGCTGCTCCGTGAGGCGTGTTCGATCCTCACCCGGATCGGACGCCATGAGCCTGGCTATGGGTTGTCGGTCAATGTCAGCCCGCGACAATTTCATGACCCCGGCTTCGTCTCCGATGTTCTCACCGCGCTCGACGTCTCCGGCGTGGCGCCCGAGCGGCTGACCCTGGAGATCACCGAGAACCTGTTGATCAGGGATACCCTCGAGATCACGCGTATCATGGGACATCTCGCGGATCGCGGCGTGCGGTTCTCGGTCGACGATTTCGGAACCGGCTACTCGAGCCTGCACTACCTGCGCCACCTGCCGATCCATGAACTCAAGATCGACCGCAGCTTCATTGCCCAGGTGCCCTGGGATGTCTCGTCCGTCGCGATCGTCGAGGCGATCCTCGCGATGGCGCACCGTCTCGACCTCGATGTCGTCGCCGAAGGCGTGGAGACCGCGGAACATGTTGCATTCCTGGGCGCGCGCGGGCGAATGCGAATGCAGGGCTTCTTCTTCGCTGAACCATTGAATGCCACGGCATGGCTCAATCGGAGATTCAATCCTGTTGTGTCGGATGACCTGCAACGCTCCGCGCCCGTCTGCAAGTGAGGTCTTCACAATCTGCGACTGAGCCGGATACCCACATTAACCCTGTGAAGGTTGTTGAATTCGTGATTCACTGCCTCAGAACTTGCCACTACCGACTGAATGAAGTCACTTAATCAGCTTTCACTTTCCTTTTGAAGGCGGAACCACGAACGCAGTGGTTATCAGGCGCTGGTAATGCGCTAGATCCGGCGTTACCGCCTTGGGATCCTTCGCCTGGTCGTCCCATCGGCGCAGCTGCAGCGCCTCGGCGGCGAACGGTGCAGCGAGGAAGGCCTCCACCTCGTCGGGGCTCATCACGCCCCCCTGCAATTCGAGCGACAAGCGCGAGGCGTCGGACAGCTCAGCGAAATAGGCCGGGTCGGTCGCGCAGAGGCAGCGCTTGGCCTCGACATGCAGGCGCACCGGCCCGGCCACCTCCGGCGGCAACACTGCCCGCAACATCGCCGCGCCGAGATCCTCATGAACGTCGTCGATCCCCCGCTGTGCCGCGTCCTCGCCGAGCCCGGCAAAGAGATGTCCGACATCATGAAACAACGCTGCGGCGACAAGTGCCGGCGACGCCCCCTCCCGCTCGGCCTGATGCGCCGTCTGCAACGCGTGCTGCATCTGGCTCACCGCCTCGCCTTGATATTCGGCATCGCCATGCGCGCGCATCCGGCGGAACAGCTCGTCGAGCGTCAGCGGGGCGAAATCAGACATCGGCCACCTCCTGCAGTAGACGGGCGGTCACGCCAAAGGAGAAAGTCATCCCGGCACCGCCGAGCCCGGTGAGAACGGTGACGCGATCGCACGGGTCAAGCCGCGTCGCAGGGCCGTGGTGGCTGCTGACATAGACGCCCTGCCACCGACGGGTGATCCGCAGCGGCGGCAGCACGGTCATCTCGGCCAAATAATGCAGGATGCGCTGGTCCACCGGCTCACTGTTGAACGGCGTGACGTCCGGCCCATAATCGTGGGAATCGCCGATGATCAGCTCGCCTCCCTCATGCTGCGAGAGCAGAATGTGGATGCCGTCGGCCAGCGCGTCGTCGCATTCGTGCTCAAGCCGCGCACGCAGGGCGGGCAGCGTGCGGCAACCCTCAAAGGCAGGGTAGTGCAGCAGCGTCAGCCCGGCGCAGAGGGCGGGGCCTAGATCGAACGGCGTGCCGGTCCGGGCGGCGAGCATTTGCAGCCGCACCGGGCGTAACCCCGCCTCGTGCAGCAGACCGGGAAACAGCGTATCGAGTTCGGCGCCCGGACAAACGACGATCCTCCGCGCCGCCCAACGCGCGCCGCCGGCGACGAGGTGCCCGGTCTCCACGGCGGTCACCGCGTGACGCCAGTGGATCGCGACCCCGAGCCGGTCCACGAGATGGCGGGCGAGGATCGTGAGCGCCAGCGGCGAGCTGATCTGGCATTCGGTGTTGCTGAACATCGCGCCGCGCAGCCCGTCTGGTCGCGCCGCCGGTGCCTGGGCGAGGGTCTCTGCCGGGGTCAGCATGCGGCAGTCATGACCCTCGCCGGTCTGCGTGCCGACGAACTCCTCCAGCACTGCGAC
>NZ_AFPR01000036.1:0-4415 GCF_000219295.1 Acidiphilium sp. PM | reverse complement strand
GGCAAGCCGCCCGCCCGCGTCCGAGGGCGCATGACGGATCAGAATCAGGCTGGTCGTCTCCGTCCCCGACACAGTCGGCTTTCTCCCTTTTCCTTCGGCCAAAATGATGTTTTCTGCTGCCTCGAAAGGAGAGGCAGCATGATCCTACTCATTACCGGTGGCGCGCGCTCGGGCAAGAGCAGCTATGCGGAAGGGCGGGTGGCTGCGCTGCCGGGGCGGCCCTGCTATATCGCGACGTCAGAGATCCGCGACGCCGAGATGGCTGAGCGCATTGCCCACCACCGCGCCCGCCGCGGCCCTGAATGGCGCGAGCGCGAGGCGACTTTCGACCTCGTCGCGGCCCTTACCGAGACCGACGGTGACGGCCCCCGCCTCGTCGATTGCGTCACGCTGTGGCTGACGAACCTCGTGCTGACCGATCGCGACTGGCAGGCGGAGCTGAACGCCCTTCTGGCGGCGCTGCCGGCGCAGCAAAGCCCGGTGATCTTCGTCACCAACGAGGTCGGCCTCGGCATCGTCCCCGAAAACGCGCTCGCGCGCGCCTTCCGCGATGCGGCGGGGCTGGTGAACCAGGCCCTCGCGGCTGCGGCAGACGAGGTGCAATTCGTCGTCTCCGGGCTGCCCCTGAAGGTGAAATGATGCAAGCTCCGCTTTTCCCCGCCGCCTCCTTTGGCGATCTCCGCGCCCGGCTGGCGGATCTGCCCGCCGCCGACCCGACCAGCATCGCCGCGGCCCGGGTGCGCCAAGACAACCTGACGAAACCCCCTGGCGCGCTTGGCCGGCTGGAGGAGCTAGCGATTTTTATGGCCGGCTGGCAGGGCCGCGCGCGCCCAGTGCTGGACCGTGCGCAGGTGGTGGTCTTCGCCGGCAACCATGGCATCTGCCGGCAGGGCGTAAACCCCTTCCCGCAGGAGGTTACCGCCCAGATGGTGGCGAACTTCACGCGCGGCGGCGCTGCGATCAACCAACTTTGCCGGGTGAGTGGCGCGGATCTCTCGATCGTGGCGCTCGACCTTGACCGCCCGACCGGCGATTTCACCGAAGGTCCTGCGATGACCGAGGCCGAGGTGCTTGACGCCATGGTCCGCGGGGCTGCGGCGGTCGACACCGGCGCGAATGTCCTTTTGCTAGGTGAGATGGGGATCGGCAACTCGACCGTGGCGGCCGCACAGGCCCGCGCCTCCTTCGGCGGCACGGCCTGGGACTGGGTCGGTCCCGGCACCGGCGCGGATGCCGACAAGATCGCGATCAAGGCTCATGTCATCGAGGCGGGGATGGAGCGCCACGCTGCCGCCCTCAGCGACCCGCTTGCCACACTCGCGGCCTTCGGCGGGCGCGAGCAGGCGGCGATCTGCGGGGCGGTTCTCGCCGCGCGGGCAGCGCGGATCCCAGTGATGCTCGACGGCTTCATCTGCACTGCCGCCGCGGCCGTGCTTGCGCCGCTTGGCATCGGCGCGCTCGACCACTGCATGGTCGGCCACGCCAGCGCCGAGCCGGGGCACCGAAAGCTACTTTCGGCCATCGGCAAGAAGGCCGTCCTTGATCTCGGGATGCGCCTCGGCGAGGGGTCGGGCGCGGCGGTGGCGCTGGGCGTGCTGCGGGCGGCGCTCGCCGTGCATGACGGCATGGCGACCTTCGCCGAAGCCGGCATTTCGGCCGGATGAGCGGATCCTGGATCCAGTCCCGGACGGACGAGGCGCGGCTGGCGCTGATGCTGCTGACGCGCATGCCGATGGGCCGGCTCGACGCGGCGCCGACGCTCGCTGCCGCCGCCTGGGCCTACCCGCTCGCCGGCGCTGCGGTTGGGGCGGTCGCGGGGCTGGTCTATCTGCTGGCCGCGGGACTCGGCCTCGCGTCCCTTCCATCGGCGTTGCTAGCAGTGGCGGCGGGCGTGGTCGCGACCGGTGGTATGCATGAGGACGGGCTCGCCGATCTTGCCGACGGCTTCGGCGGCGGCGGCGACCGCACCCGGAAGCTGGAGATCATGCGGGACAGCCGTGTCGGCAGCTACGGGGTGATCGCGCTCTGCCTTGCGCTTCTCCTCCGCGTGGTGCTGTTGGCCGAAGTCCTGCCGGGCCATGCGCCGCTGTTCGTTCTCCTCGGGCTCGGCGCGCTCAGTCGGGCGCCGCTGCCGGTCCTGATGCGGCTTCTCCCCGCCGCGCGTGCCGAAGGGCTCGGCCACTCCGCGGCGCTGCGCATAGGTGCAGGGCAGGCGGCCGCGGCGGCCCTAACCGGCTTCGTCCTCGCCGCGCTCTTCCTGCCGTTGCTTCTCTGCCCCGTCCTCGCGGCGGCGGCGGCAGCCGCTCTGACCGGCCTTCTTGCTCGCCGCCAGATCGGCGGTTTCACCGGAGACGTCCTCGGAGCCGCGCAGATCGCCGCCGAACTCGCGGCCCTGCTGGCGCTCGCCGCCGCCTGAGGGTCGGATTTTGCGTTGACGGCTTGGCGTGCCGGCTTCTATGCAGGTCTCGATGGTTCCCCTCGGGGATGAAAAGGGATCGCGGTGAGGATTCAGGTCCGATGCCGCGGCTGCCCCCGCAACTGTTAGTGGCGGGCCCTCTCCAGAAGCCACTGGCCCGGCGGGCTGGGAAGGCGGTGGGGGCAAGTGCTACGGGCCAGGAAACCCGCTACCACGCAGCGCTGTTCAATGCTTTGGGATAGTAATGAGTGCGAGAGGGGTGTTTGAGTCCGGCGAGAGCTGCGCGGTAGCGGTCTTGGCTGAGTGCGCTGGCGCTGACTTTGCTGGTCATCAGGATGTTGAAAGCGAAGCTGCGCAATCGGGCGATGACGCCAGGGTTGGTTCGGATCCAGGGCTGTTCAATACTGATTTCTGAGTTGTGGTGATGATCCGCAACATCGAGGAGAGAATTGATTTTTCGGGGAGCGCGGGGATTCCCGACCGGCGGGATTTGGGATTCTTGGGAAGGCAACCGATTCGGAGGTTGTCATGGCCGCGTTCAGCTCGTTGCTGAATATACTGGCAGAGGTCTCCGATCCGCGGCGCGCGGAAGGCAAGCACTGCAAGCTGCCGCATTGTTCGTGGATGACGTAGTCGGCGCCGGCCGCCGCGGCGAGCGCGCGGCCGGCGGAGCGGTGATCGGCATGCAGATGCGTGTCGATCACGAGACGGATCGGCGTCGCCGAGGTCGATGCGGCCAGCAAATAGGGCTCGATCGGGAATAGCGGGTCGACGACCACGCCGGCCCCTTGCCGACACAGTCGAGCAGATAGGAGGTCCTAGTGTCAGCCCGATCATCGCCGGGTCGATAAATGTGTACGCGGCGGTGGAAAAGCTAGGCCTGCGCGGATCACATCTCGCTGAAAATCAACACCGATTCTTTATTGCAAGAGTGAAACTCGAGGGATTCAATAATCCCGTCGATAGAATGCTGCGGATCGCAAGTGTCATCAACGTGTAATACGATAGCTTCTTGCAACCCAAACTTGCGGCACCTTAAATCTTCACCTGTTTGGGGATTTCCTAAACGCAGACCAGTGAGCAGGTTGCGGCTCCCGCCATAGGACGGTGAATTCTAAACGACGGATGAATAAAGCACTCGGCATTGTTGCACTGATCTGCAAAGCCGGAGATAAGTCCAAGGAGAAACATAACGCACTTTTAATTACGCCCACATATTCGAATCCGCTTTTATTTTGTTCCGCCATCCCTGAGCGTCGCGGCTTCATTGCCCCGCATTGCCCGCCGGGTCTCAATCAGCCGCCGCATGGCGTTTGCCCAGAACTCAACCAGCGATTCATTCGCAAAGAGAACCTCATTCACATCGCCGGGGAGACCAATCTCCTTCAACGCGATCGCGGTTTCGACGGCGCTACGGATGAACTCGGCTCGATTCTCATCATCGCCGAGAACCTTATCCAGGCGCTCTACGGTCGAAGCATCCAACCTCAATGTCGTTGCAATCGTCAGTCGCTTAGGTCGTGCCATCTCGTGACGATAAGGCAACCCTATTGTTTTCAGCAAACAGATGTCTCCAATCATTTTACACGCCACCTTTTATTGACTTTTAAGATACCTCTTATAAGAATGCAACTCGTGCTTGCTGTCACCCGATCTCGACCATGTTTTGCACAGGAGCCAGCAGCTTGCTGATCACCCCGGCCCATTTCCTCGTGCTCGCGAGTCGCTGCGCCTCTGACGTCGCACCAACGACGCTAGCCGCGGTTGCAGGTGCCGAATCGGGGTTCAACACATTAGCGATTCACGACAACACAACGCGCCAGACCGTGCAGCCGCAGGGTATCCGCGGCGCCATTGCCGTTGCCACACAGCTGATTGCCGCTGGGCATTCAGTTGATCTCGGCCTCATGCAGATCGATAGCGCGAACCTCGCCCGCCTGGGCTTGACGATCGCCACGGCATTCGACGCTTGCGCATCGGTGCGAGCAGCCGGGAAACT
>NZ_AFPR01000037.1:0-2850 GCF_000219295.1 Acidiphilium sp. PM | reverse complement strand
CGGTGGCTGGCGGCCGGCGGGCAGATCGAGTTCCACGGCCCGTTCGGCGGGGTGCCGGGCTGCCGGCGGCGCGCGGCGCTGGGCGAGGCGGAACTCTCCTGCACCGGGCCGGAATGGTTCGCGCCGGCGCAGCGCGTGGCGTTCGACCGGCTCGGCCGGGCCTGCCGCCGGGTGTCGTGGGGCGACAATGCCTATGCCGCGGGGCTGCTGGCGCTCGGCGCGATCGACATCATCGCCGAGGCCGGGCACAAGCCGTGGGACTGGGCGGCGTCGGTGCCGATCGTCGAGGCGGCGGGCGGGGCGATGTGCGACTGGTCGGGCCGGGCGCTGCGGCTCGACGCCGAGACCGACGGGACCGTGCTGATCCTTGGCGATCCGTCGCTGCGCGACGAGGCCCTTGCCATTCTTCGAGGTGACTCTTGCTGATTGCCCATATTTCCGACCTGCATGTCCGCCCGGTCGGCCGGCCGGCCAACCGCGTGGTCGAGACCAACATGATGGCCGAGCGCGTGCTGCGCCGGGTGGCGACGCTGGATCCGGCGCCGGAGGCGATCGTCATCACCGGCGATCTCGTGGATTGCGGGCGGGACGACGAATATGAGGAGCTGAACCGGCTGCTCGACCGCAAGCTGCCATGCCCGGTCTATGTGGTGCCCGGCAACCACGACCGGCGCGAGGCGTTCCGCGCGGCGCTGGGCCATTTGCCGGGGGTGACGGCGGATCCGGACTTCGTGCAGTATTCCGCCGATATCGGCCCGTTCCGGCTGATCATGCTCGACAGCGTGGTGCCGGGGGCGGGGCATGGCGAGCTGTGCCCGCAACGGCTCGCGTTTCTGGATGCGGCGCTGGAGGCGGCGGCGGGACGCAAGGTGCTGATCGGGCTGCATCATCCGCCGGTCATCACCGGGGTGGCGGCGATGGACAGCATCATGCTGCGCTCGTCCGAGGCGCTGCTGGCGCGGGCGGCGGCGCACGGAAATGTCGCGGCCATTCTCTCGGGGCATCATCACCGCGCGATCCATGCCGCGCATGGCGGCACGATGCTGTTGAGCGTGCCGGCCGCCGCGGGGCACCAGAGCGAGATCACCTTCGATCCGAAGGCGCGGGCCTATTTCCATCTGGAGCCGGGCGGCATTTTCCTGCTGCGCTGGACCGAGCCGGAGGGGCTGACGGCGATGCTCGACAGCGTGGGCGATCTGCCGGGGCCGTATCCGTTCGTCGTCGAGCCGGAGTATCCGGGCATGCGGCGGGCCGGCGCGGCCACCTGAGGCGGAGCGGGTCAGCCGGCGGCGAGGTCGAGCTCCCAGGTTTCGCTCTGGACCGGCTTGTCGAACTCCTCGTGGGTATGGACATCGACGATGCGGAACCCGTGCGCGGCGTAGATGCGGCGGGCGCTTTCAAGCACGGTGTGGGTCCATAACGTCATCCGCCGGTAGCCGGTCTCGCGGGCGAAGCCGACGCAGGCCGAGACCAGGGCGTTGCCGATGCCGAGGCGGCGGGCGAAGGGCTCGACATAGAGCAGGCGCAGGCGGCTGAGCCCGTCGCCCTCGTCGGTGAGGAAGACCGAGCCGGCCATGACGCCCTCCATCTCGGCGATCCAGCACTGTTCGCGCCCGGGCTTGAAGTTGCGCAGGAAGGCGGAGGTGACCTCGCCCTCGATCACCTCGATCTGCCGGCCCCAGCCATAGGTCTCGCGATAGATGAGGGATTGCCGCGCGGCGATCTGCCCCATGTCGCCGGGCCGGAAGGGGCGCAGGGCGAAGCGGCGGGTCGAAGGGTCGCCGAGCAGGATGCGGGCGAGGGTGAGGGCGCCGACCAGGTCGCGCTGCTGGGCGGGGGCGAGGCCGTCGAGCGTGGTGGCGACGGCGTTGCGCTGGCGGCTGTCGAGATCGGCGAAGACGTCGCGCCCCGCGGGCGTGAGCGCGATTGGCCGGCGCCGGGCATCGCCGGCGGCCGGGCTGCGGGTGATCCAGCCGCGCTCCTCGAAGCGGCGCAGCACGCGGCTGACATGGCCGGCGTTGACGCCGAGGGCCGCGCGCAGGTCGGCGGCCAGCGGCGCTTCCGCCTGGGCGATTTCATAGAGCAGCCGGGCTTCGCCGAGGGTGAGTTCGGTGCCGAGGAACCGGGTGTCGAGCGCGCCGACGAAACGGGTGAAGAAACGGTTGAACGCGCGGACGCCATCCATTGCGTTATCCATAATTAATAATGCCATGAATTGTTGACTTGAGCAACTATTTATTCGCGCACGGTCTTTCGAGGGCGAGACACCGTCAGTTGGCTCTCTGGCAGTTGGCTCTCTGGCGTTCGGCAGACAGCCATTTGGATCGGCATCCCGGGAGAGAGAAGGTGCCGAGGCGGCGGGGCGGATCGATTCGGATTCATTTTGAATAAAGATTTAGACATTACGATCTAAAAAAATATTAATACATCGTATTTCGTTACAATGTTAATGAAAGGTTACTGCCATCGCCATTCATCCTCGGATTTCCCCCGGGTTGAGCGGACGAAAACAATCATTGCAACTTGCAGGTGGAGCTTTCATGTCAAAGGCGTTCCGTAAGAAAGTGTTGGCCACGACACTGTATGTCCTGGGTTTGGGTTCGGTTCTGGCGCTCGCCGGATGCGGCTCCAGCCCTTCGGTGACCCCTGTGTCCGGCGCGGTTACCGGAGGAGGTTCATCCGGAGCGAAATCCAGCGGGGGAGGCACGGCGGGCGGAGGCACGGCGGGCGGAAGCACGGCGGGTGGCTCGACGGGTAGCTCGACGGGGGCTACAGGCTCGGCGGGGGCGACGGGCTCGGCGGGCGCCACGGGTGCGACCGGAGCAACTGGTGCTACGGGCGCAACAGGTG
>NZ_AFPR01000038.1:0-12392 GCF_000219295.1 Acidiphilium sp. PM | reverse complement strand
CATCAGCATCGCCAGGATGTTCTTCCGGCGCAGCAGGCCGCCATAATAAAGGGCAAGGCCGGGCACCGTCATCATCAGCACCAGGACCGAGGACGTCAGCATCCAGGCCGTGTCCCCCGAATCCAGCTTCGGCGCCGTATCCGCGAAGGCCGCGGCGTTCCAGCCCATGATCCCGAGGAAAGTGCCCATGCTCCCTATGAGCAATCGTCTCTTCATTCGCCGATGTCCTTCCTGCTCTGCGATGTGCGTTATAGCGATGCAGGCAAGAATGCACGGACTGTGCCAACACCCGAAAGCGCGAATAATCGGCATGTTTAATCATGACCGGATGGATCAGTTTTCAAATGATGCAATTTTTGCCTAAAATTTCATCGTATTGAGAACCAGCCTCGGTCATGACCCAACACGCCGGCAGGCCAGCGCGGGCATGGCTTGCAGGATTCCCCGCAGATGCGACATTTCGGCCATCACAGGAGGCCGGACATGACGAACGACACAGCGGATGTCGCAATCATCGGGGCGGGGCCGGTCGGGGCGGCGCTTGCACTGCGCCTCGCTGCCGGCGGGCAGCGGGTCGTGCTCGTCGACCGGGCGGCGCTGCCGCCGATGGAACATCCGGATTTCGATGGCCGCGCCTATGCCATCGCCTACGGCTCCCGCGACCTGCTCGACCGTGCCGGGCTATGGGACCGCTTGCCCTTTCCGCCCTGCCCGATCGAACGCATCCGCGTCTCGGACGGCAAGCCGGGCCGCCCGCCCTCGCCGCTGTTTCTCGATTTCGATCATCGCGATGTCGGCGACGAGCCGTTCGGCTGGATTGTCGAAGCCCGCTCGCTGCGCATGGCGATCAACCGCGCCCTCGCCGACTCGGCGGTGATCCTGCACGCCCCGGCCACCGCGCGCGTCACCCGCGATGCCGATGGCGCCACGGTCGCGATCGCCGACGGGCCGAGCTATCGCGTGAACCTGGTGGTCGCCGCCGACGGTCGGGGCAGCACGCTGCGCGCCGAGGCCGGCATCGCCGTCACCCGCTATCCCTATCGTCAGAGCGCCGTGGTCTGTGCCGTGGAACACGAACGGCCGCACCACAACGTGGCGCTCGAGCACTTCCTGCCGGGCGGGCCCTTCGCGCAACTGCCGATGAGCGATGCCGATGGCGCCCACCTGTCCGCCATCGTCTTCACCGAAAGCCACGCCAATGCCGCACGCCTCGCGGCAATGGACGATCCGCGATTCACCATCGAGGTCGCGCGGCGGCTCGGCGCGCATCTCGGCCGCATCCGGCTGGTGGGGCGGCGCTGGACCTATCCGCTCTCGGCGCTGCACGCCCACCGCTATCATGCGACCCGGCTGGTTCTCGTCGGCGATTCCGCGCACGGCGTGCACCCGATCGCCGGCCAGGGGCTCAATCTCGGCCTGCAGGACGGCATCGCGCTGGCCGAGCTGATCGACGCGGCCGCCGATCCGGGCAGCCCGGACCTGCTGGCGCGCTATCAGCGCATCCGCCGGCCGGCCAACATCGCCATGCTCGCCGCGACCGACGCACTCGACCGCCTGTTTTCGACCGACCTGCCGCCGGTGCGCCTCGCGCGCGATATCGGGCTCGCCGCGGTGAACCGGATGCCCCGGCTCAAGCGCCGCTTCATGCGGACGGCGATGGGCCTGCGCGCATAGGGCCGCGCCGCAGCCCGGCAAGCCGCGATTCGATGCGCTTGCGGGTGCGGGTGATCAGCGCGACGCCGGCCAGCCGCCGGTCGAGGAACGCCCTGGTGTCCTCCCCATTCTCCGAGGCATCGCGCAGCCAGTAGAGCAGCGTCGTCGAATAGACCGCGGCAAGGATCGCCCGCTTCGTATACCAGGAGAAATCGGCGGAGCGGTCGCCCGCCGCATGCCAGATCGCATCCACCGTGCGGCCGGTGATCCGCGCCGCCAGCGCCGCGTTGCGCGGCAGGGCGAGAATGGCGAGGGCGCGGCGGATCGCCTCGCGATGCGGCGCCACGCGATCGAGCCGGAGCAGGATGAGCGCCCGCACCCGCGCCGCAAGCCGGGTTTCGGCAATCGTGCCGGCCGCATCCTCCATGTCCCGGTCGACGAGCGCGGTCCAGGCCTCGATCATCGCCGGCGCGCCGCCCTCGAACAGCAGTTCCGCCTCGTCGGGATCGCGGCCGAGCCGCGCCAGCGCCCGCCGCAGGGCGGTGCGCGTCCAGCCATCGAACGGCACCTCCTCGACCAGGGCGCGCAGAAGCGCATCGTCATCCGCGCGGACCTCGTCCTCGCCGGTCATCGCCGTCTCGTTCATCACAACTCTCCTGCGGCGCGCGCGATCTCGTCGCGGAACCGCGCCACTTCCTCGTTGAATCCCATCAGCCGCGGGTCGCGCAGGCGCTGCGGATAGAGAATGCCGTCCAGATGATCGGCCTCGTGCTGGATCACGCGGGCGTGAAACCCCGCGGCCTCCCGGCTGAACGGCGCGCCGGTCGCGTCCATGGCGCGCAGTGTCAGTCTGGCGGCGCGGGGCACCAGCGCGCTCATGCCGGGAATCGACAGGCACCCTTCCCAGTCCTCGACCGGTTCTCCGGGATGCAGGACGAGTTCCGGATTGATCACCGCCGAAAGACCGCGCGGGCCATCATGCTCGCCGCCGCCGGCGCGGCTCTCCGGCACCCGATAGATGAAGAGCCGCAGCGGCACATGCACCTGTGGCGCCGCAAGGCCGACGCCTCCGGCATCCGCCAGCGTCTCGGCCATGTCGTGCAACAGGCGGGCAATCTCCGGCGCGGCCGGATCCGCGACCGGCTCGGCCTTCGCGAACAGCACGGGATGGCCCAGCCGGGCCAGTTTCAGAAGCGCCATGCCCGACACATGGCGCAATTCCGCCGGATCGCAAAGCGGGATTGCGCTTGCCAGCCCCGACAAGACTGTTGGCAAGCGCGAGGATTTTGCTATAAGGCGAGGGAATGACGGGGCAATCCCGGCATGGGCGACGGCTGCGCCGGAAATGGTGCGGCTTTTTGGCGTTCATCTGCTAGACTAAACGCAAACCGTTCAACCGTTCTGGAGTATCTGGCCAAGTGCAAGTTCTCGTTCGTGACAACAATGTCGATCAGGCGCTGAAGGCGCTCAAGAAGAAGCTTCAGCGTGAAGGCGTGTTCCGCGAGATGAAGTTGCGCCGGCACTACGAAAAGCCCTCCGAGCGCCGTGCCCGCGAGGCGGCCGAAGCCGTTCGCCGCGCCCGCAAGATGGAGCGCAAGCGGATCGAGCGCGAAGGGTTCTGATCGCTCCACGTGAGCGCGACGAGTCGGGGCGCGGCCTTTACGGGCACGCGCCCTTTGTCGTTTCAGCGCCGGTCCAGCGAGAAGCGCCCCGGCCCGGCGGAGGCCAGCAGCAGCAGGCCGCCACAGATCGCCAAATCCAGAAAGAACTGGATTTCCGCCGCCGCCGCGGCCTGGCCCTGCATCAGCCAGAAGCGGTGCGCCAGCCAGTTGGCGGCAATGGTGAACAGAATCAGCACGATCGCGGCCGGACGGGTCCGCAGCCCGAGCATCACGAGGCCGCCGGCCCCGAGTTCGCAGACCACGGCGATCACCGCGCCGAGCGTCGGCGCCGGGGCGTCGAGATGGGTGAGCAGATGCACGATTCCAGGCCAGTGCACGACCTTGCTCCACCCCGCCTGCACGTAGAGTAGCGCCAGCGCCAGCCTGCCGGCGAGCATTCCCAGATCCGATATGCCGCGCTGCATGGTTTTCTTTCGACCCAGACCCTGTAAGTTGTGATTTCTAGATTATCATTGCCGTGGGCACGTCGCCCCGCCGCTTGTTAAACGGAACGCCACCATGACCGCCAGCCCCGTCGTCGATTTCGAAGGCCTTGCCGCGACCGAGACCTCCGCCGACCCTTTCCCGCATCTCGTGATGCGCGGCTTCGTCCGGCCGGAACGCCTGACCAGCGTGGTCGCCGACCTGCCGCCGCTGGGCGCGCGGGGCAGCTTTCCGATCGAATCCGTCAGGCTCGGACCGAACGCCGCACAGCTGATGGACGAGATGAAGGGCGAGCGGATGCGGCAGATCATCGCCGGCAAATTCGGCCTCGACCTCGACGGCGCGCCGGTGATGCTGACGCTCCGCGGCCGCACCGATGCGCGCGACGGCAAGATCCATTGCGATTCGATCGCCAAGCGGGTGACCATCCTGCTCTATCTCAACCCGGCCAGCGAGGCCTGGGCGCGGCAGGATGGATGCCTGCGGCTGCTGCGCGGGCCGGACGATCTCGAGGATTACGCGGTCGAGGTGCCGCCGGTCGACGGCACGCTGCTCGTCTTCCCGAACGGCCCGACCACCTGGCACGGCCACCGCACCTATGTCGGCAAGCGCTACACGGTGCAGATGAACTACATGACGACCGATGCCAAGGCACGCTACGAAATGCGCCGGCATCGCGTTTCGGCGCTGGTCAAGCGCCTCCTGCCAGCCGCCTGAAAGGCTGCGGCCCCGCCGCCGCATCGCACCCATGACCCCAGACACGAAGACAACGACGGCCACCGCCGCCGCCGACAGCCCCTTTCGGAACCTGCTGCTCTTTGCCGGCATCCTGCTCATCGCCGTGAACCTGCGCGCGGCGCTGGCCTCGGTCTCGCCGCTGCTCACCCCGATCGGCGCGGCCCTCGGCCTCGGGCCGCTCGGGCTCACCGTGCTCGCCACCATCCCCGTCGTCTGCTTCGCTGCACTCGCGCCGGTCAGCATCATGCTGCAGCGGCGGATCGGGCTGGAAGCGGCGATGATGACGGTGCTGGTGCTGCTCGCCGCCGGCCTGCTGATCCGCGTGCTCGGGGGAGCGGCCGCGCTGTTCGCCGGCACGGTGATGGGCGGGGCGGCGATCGCGATGGGCAACGTGCTGCTGCCGGGGCTGGTCAAGCGCGATTTTCCCACCCGCGTCGGCCTCGTCACCGGCTGCTACACCACGGTGATGACGACGATCGCCTCGGTCGCCGCGGCGGTCAGCGTGCCGGTTGCCGATGCCACTCCCTTCGCCTGGCGCGGCGCGCTGGGGCTGTGGGCGGTGCCGGCGATCGTCGCGGCGGCGGTCTGGGCGCCGCAGCTCGCCCATGGCGCCCACCGGCTGAGCCACACGCCGACGTCAGGCGCGTTCCGCAAGCTGGCACGCAGCCCGCTGGCCTGGGCGGTGACGATGTTCATGGGCCTGCAGTCGCTCGGCTTCTACTCGATCCTGTCCTGGCTGCCGGCCATCCTGCACGCCCACGGAATCAACCCGACGATGGCCGGGATCATGCTCTCGACGACGACCCTCGTCGCCATTCCGGCGGCGCTGGTCACGCCGAGCCTCGCCACCCGCAGCCGCGACCAGCGGCTGCTGCTTGCGAGTCTGCTCGCCATCGTCAGTGTCGGCTATGTCGGGCTGATGCTGGCGCCGGCCGCCGCCCCCTGGGTGTGGGTGGTGTTCATCGGCATCGGCCAGGGCGCGTGCTTTCCCCTGGCGCTGACGCTGATGGTGCTGCGCACCGGCGGCCCGGCCGAGGCCATGGCGCTGTCGGCGTTCTCGCAGATGGTGGGCTATGCGGTGTCGATCGCGGGGCCGCTCGGGCTTGGGGTGATCCACACGCTCAGCGGCCACTGGTGGCCGTCGGTCGCGTTCCTGGTGATCCTGCAGGCGCCCACGCTCGGCTTCGGCCTCGCGGCCGCGCGGCCGCGCACGATCCGGTTCTGACCTCCCAGATCTGACCCTGCGGCCGAACGGCGAAACGGCCCCCGCGCGATCGCACGGGGGCCGTTCCTGTCCTCGGTCCGCAACGCGCATCCGGCCAGGTGCTGCCACCTGACCGGGGATTGCCCGTGCGTTACTCGGCGGCGTCTTCGCGCCGGCCACCCTTGGCGCCGACCTGGTCGGAGATGTCGGCACCGGTCGCCTGATCGACCACCCGCATCGACAGCTTCACCTTGCCGCGATCGTCGAGCCCGATCATCTTCACCTTCACGGTATCGCCGACCTTCACCACATCGCCGGTGCGGGCGACGCGGCCCTGCGCCAGCTCGCTGATATGGACCAGGCCGTCACGCGCGCCGAAGAAGTTCACGAACGCGCCGAAATCGGCGATCTTGACGACCTTGCCGGTGTAGATCTGGCCGACTTCCGGCTCGGAGGTCAGCGAGCGGATGCGGTCGATCGCCTTTTGCGCCTGCTCGTCCGAGGTGGCCGCGATCTTGATCGTGCCATCGTCCTCGATGTCGATCTTGCAGCCCGAATACTCGACGATCTCGCGGATCACCTTGCCGCCGGTGCCGATCACGTCGCGGATCTTGTCCTTCGGCACGTTGATCACGGTGATGCGCGGCGCGTTGGCGGACACGCCCTCGCGCGCGCCGGTCAGCGCCTTGGACATCTCGCCAAGGATGTGCAGGCGCCCGTCCTTCGCCTGATCCAGCGCGATCTTCATGATCTCGGGCGTGATCGAGGTGATCTTGATGTCCATCTGCAGGCTGGTGACGCCCGCCTCGGTGCCGGCCACCTTGAAGTCCATGTCGCCGAGATGGTCCTCATCGCCCAGGATGTCGGAGAGCACGGCGAAGCCCTTGTCCTCCTTGATCAGGCCCATGGCGATGCCAGCCACAGGGCGCGGCAGCGGCACGCCGGCATCCATCAGCGCGAGCGAGGTGCCGCACACCGTCGCCATCGAGGAGGAGCCGTTGCTCTCGGTGATCTCGGAGACGACGCGCAGCGTGTAGGGGAACTTGTCCTTGCCCGGCAGCAGCGGGTGGATGGCGCGCCAGGCGAGCTTGCCGTGGCCCACTTCGCGGCGGCCGGGGCTGCCGACGCGGCCGGTCTCGCCCACCGAGAAGGGCGGGAAGTTGTAGTGCAGCAGGAAGCGCTCGCGGTATTCGCCCTCGATCGCATCGACGATCTGCTCGTCCTGCGCGGTGCCGAGGGTCGCGACCACGAGGGCCTGCGTCTCGCCGCGGGTGAACAGGGCGGAGCCGTGGGTGCGCGGCAGCACGCCGACCTCGGCGAGGATCGGGCGGACGGTGCGGGTGTCGCGCCCGTCGATGCGGATGCCGTTGTCGAGGATCGCGTTGCGGACGATGTCGGCCTCGAGCTCCTTGAACATGCCCTTGGCCTTCTCGACCGACCGCTCCTCGGCGGCGAGCGTCTCCAGCACCGCGGCCTTCACCGCGCCGATCTTCTCGTGGCGGGCGGTCTTCTCGCGCTCGGCATAGGCGGCGCGCAGGCCCTCGCGGGCGAGTTCGTCGACGCGGGCGGCGAGCGCCTTCTCCTCGTCGCTCTCCTCGACCAGCGGCCAGGGGTCCTTCGCGGCATGCTCGGCGAGCTCGATGATCGCCTGGATCACCGGCTGGAACGCCGCATGGCCGAAGGTGACGGCGCCGAGCATGGTTTCTTCCGACAGCTCGTGCGCCTCGGACTCGACCATCAGCACGCCCTCTTCCGTGCCGGCGAGCACGAGGTCGAGCCGGCTTTCGGCAATCTGCGCGGAGGTCGGGTTCAGGATGTATTCACCGTCGATATAGCCGATGCGGGCGGCGCCAACCGGGCCGAAGAACGGAATGCCGGAGAGGGTCAGCGCGGCCGAGGCGGCGACGAGCGAGACGATGTCCGGCTCGTTCTCGAGGTCGTGGCTGAGCACGTTGACGATGACCTGCACCTCGTTGCGGAACCCGTGCGGGAAGAGCGGGCGGATCGGCCGGTCGATCAGGCGGGAGGTCAGCGTCTCACGCTCGGTCGGGCGGCCTTCGCGCTTGAAGAAACCGCCGGGAATCCGGCCGGCGGCGTAGAATTTCTCCTGGTAGTTCACGGTGAGCGGGAAGAAATCCTGCCCCGGCTTCACCGAGCGGGCGCCGACCACGGTGGCGAGCACCACGGTGTCGCCATAGGAGGCGACGACGGCGCCATCGGCCTGGCGGGCAACCTTGCCGGTTTCGAGGATGAGCTTGCGCCCGCCCCAGTCGAGTTCCTTGCGGAAATACTTGTCAAACATCATTCGGTCCTTGCAACAACAGGACCGGGACGGCCACATCATCGGCGGCGCGGTGCGGGACGCGGCGTCTCGGGCGGCATGGGTCGGGCTGTGGGCGATGTCTCGTCACAGCCACGGGCCATGTGGCCGGAAACGCCGAAGAGACCCCGGCGTTGCGCGCAACCGAACGATCTGAGCCGTTCCGATCACGACCGGGAGACGATCTCCCGGCTGAAGATGCGCCAGCGGCGCACAGCGGTCTTATAGTCCAAATGCCGCCGCTCCGCTACTGCGGGGGCACGGAGGAGATCTGCATGACCGAAACACCCCCGATTCTCGAACGCCACGGCGCCATCGCCCGGCTGCGGCTGAACCGCCCCGCCCTGCGCAACCGGCTCGGCGCGGACGATCTTGCCGTCCTGCTCGGCCATTGCGCCACGCTCGCGGCGGACGATTCGGTCCGCGTCGTCGTGTTCGAGGCCGCCGGACCGGTCTTCAGCGCCGGCTTCGATCTCGATGCGCTCTCGCGCGGCGACACCGGCGATGCCGAGGACGGGCCGGGCGGCATCGGCCGCGTGGGCACGGCGCTCGCCGCCCTGCCCCAGCCGGTCATCGCCCGGCTGCACGGCAATCTCTATGGCGGCGCGGTCGATCTCGCCCTCGCCTGCGATTTCCGCATCGGTGTGACCGGCATGGAACTGCTGATGCCGGCGGCGCGGATCGGCCTGCATTATTACCGCTCGGGGCTCGCCCGCGCGGTCGAGCGGATCGGGCCGGACGCGACACGCCTGCTCTTCGTCTCGGCGCAGACGATCGATGCGGCAACCCTGCTGCGGATCGGCTACCTGACCCAGCTGGCAGCCGCGGACGGGCTGGATGCGGCGGTCGACGCCCTCGCCGCCCGGCTGGAAGCCAATGCGCCCCTCGCCGTGCGCGGCATGAAGGCGGCGATCGCCAGGCTCGCAGCCGGCACGCTGGATGGCGAATCGTTCGCCGCCGGCCTCGACGCCGCGCACCGCGACCCGGTCTTCATCGAGGCCATGGGGGCGCTGCGGGCGAAGAAGCGCGGCGGCTGAGCTTCAGGCGCGGAGGTTGAAGGCCGCCAGCGCCGCGAGGTCGCGGTCGCCCCAGCCTTCGCGCACGGCGTCATGCGCCGCGCGGCGGACCGATTCGACCAGTTTCAGGTTGAAGCCGGCGGCATCGCCCGCCTCGTCCATCAGGCGGAGATCCTTCTCGACCGCCTCGAGCGAGAAGCCGACCGACTCGCTGCGCGTGCCGCCCATCTCGGTGATGATCGCGGCGCTGCGGGTGGCAAAGGCAGGTGCGCCGCCGGAACTCTTGCCGATGATGCCGAGCAGCCGTTCCGGCGAAATCCCGTAATCGCGGGTGATCAACGCGGCCTCGCCCAGCGCCTGGAACGCGGCCAGCAACGGCAGGTTGACCGCGAGCTTCATCGCCGCCGCGGCCTGCGGCGTGTCGAACCGCTCCATCCGGTCGCACAACTCGTCGAGAACCGGCTTCGCGGCGTCGATCGTCGCGGCGTCGCCGCCGGCAAGGCCGAGCAGCTTGCCCGACCGCGCCGGGCCGACCGTGCCGCCCACGGGGCAGGCCACGAAACGCCCGCCATGCGCGGTGACCGCCTCGGCATTGGCCTGCATGTCGGCGGGCTTCAGCGTGCTCATGTCGATCACGAGGGCCTGCTGCAGATTGGCGCTCAGCAGCCCGCCCTCGCCATGATAGGCCGCGCGCGAGGCCGTCTCGTCCAGCAGCATCACGATAACGTAATCGGCCGACATGGCCACCTCCGCCGGCGACGCCTTGGCCGCGAGCCCCTGGATCGCTTCGGCCCGCGCCGCCGTCCGGTTCCAGCCGCAGACCTGATGGCCGCGCTCGATCAACCGCGCCGCCATCGCAGCACCCATCCGGCCAAGACCGATCACGCCAATCTTCAGACTCATACCCGTGCTCCTGTTCGAAATAGGTTCGGAACCGCATATGGGCGGCTGGGCACCATGAAAAAAGCCGGAGGCGACCGCCTCCGGCTTTTTCCGTCAACCCGCGGCCCTGCCGGCCGGGCCGTTCAGCCCGGCGCCGGCAGCGGCCCGAGCCCGCCGGATTTCGGCACTTCCGGCTTCTGCGCGGTGGGCACGGAGGCGCGGCGGCTGTCCGGGGCCGGCTCGTCCACCACCTGACGGACCACCGGCTCGCCGCGCAGCACGATCTGGATCTCGTCGCCGTTGAGCGTCTCGTATTCCAGCAGCCCCTTGGCCAGGCGGTGCAGGTCGTCGAGACGCTCGGTCAGGATCCGCCGCGCCTCGGAGTAGGCGTGGTCGATGACCAGCTTGATCTCGCGGTCGATCTCCTGCGCGGTCGCCTCCGACACGTTCTTGTGCTGGGTCACCGAATGGCCGAGGAACAGCTCCTGGCCGTTGTCGCCATAGGCGATCATGCCCAGCTTGTCGCTCATGCCCCATTCGGTGATCATCCGGCGGGTAATGTCGGTCGCCTGCTTGATGTCGCCCGACGCGCCGTTGGACACGTTGTCCGGCCCGAAGATGATCTCCTCGGCGGCGCGCCCGCCCATCGCCTTGACCAGTTCGGAGAGCAGCTTGGCCTTGCTCATCGAGTAGCGGTCGCCTTCCGGCAGACTCATCACCATGCCGAGCGCGCGGCCGCGCGGAATGATCGTCGCCTTGTGCACGGGGTCGCAGTGCTTCTGCGAGATCGAGCAGAGCGCGTGGCCGGCCTCGTGATAGGCCGTCATCTTCTTCTCGTCCTCGCTCATCACCATCGAGCGCCGCTCGGCGCCCATCATGACCTTGTCCTTGGCGTATTCGAACTCGGCCATGGCGACGACGCGCTTGCCCATGCGGGCGGCGAGCAGTGCGGCCTCGTTCACCAGGTTGGCGAGATCGGCGCCGGAGAAGCCGGGCGTGCCGCGGGCAATCACCTTGGGATCGACATCGGCGGCCAGCGGCACCTTGCGCATGTGGACCTTCAGGATGCGCTCACGGCCGTTCACGTCCGGGTTCGGCACCACCACCTGGCGGTCGAACCGGCCCGGGCGCAGCAGCGCCGGGTCGAGCACGTCGGGCCGGTTGGTGGCGGCGATGAGGATGACGCCCTCGTTGCTCTCGAACCCGTCCATCTCGACGAGCATCTGGTTCAGCGTCTGCTCACGCTCATCGTTGCCGCCGCCAAGCCCGGCGCCGCGATGGCGGCCGACGGCGTCGATCTCGTCGATGAAGATGATGCAGGGGGCGTTCTTCTTGCCCTGCTCGAACATGTCGCGCACGCGGCTCGCGCCGACGCCGACGAACATCTCGACGAAATCGGAGCCCGAGATGGTGAAGAACGGCACGTTGGCCTCGCCGGCGATGGCGCGGGCGAGCAGCGTCTTGCCGGTGCCGGGCGGGCCGACCAGCAGCACCCCTTTCGGAATCTTGCCACCCAATCGCTGGAATTTCTGCGGGTCGCGCAGGAAGTCGACGATTTCCTGCAACTCGCCCTTGGCTTCCTCGATGCCGGCGACGTCCTCGAACGTCACCCTCCCCTGCTTCTCGGTCAGCAGGCGCGCGCGCGACTTGCCGAAGCCCATGGCGCGGCCGCCGCCCCCCTGCATCTGGCGCATGAAGTAGATCCATACGCCCACCAGCAGGATCATCGGCGCCCACGACACGAGATAGTGCAGCAGCGGGTTCTCCGGCGGGTTCAGCGGCTTGGCGACGACGCTGACCTTCTTCGAGATCAACGTGTTGACCAGGCCCGGATCATCCGGCGCATAGGTTTCGAAAGTGGACCCCGATTTGAGGGCGCCCGTGATGTCATGTCCGCGGATGGTGACGTGATCGACCTTGCCCGCGTTGACCTCCGACACGAATGTCGAATAGGCGACCTGGGTGCCGTGGTTGCTCTCTGCGGTCGTGGGCTGGAACATGTTGAACAGCAGCACGAAGAACAGTGCGATGATCACCCATACCAGCAGATTGCGCCCCAGATTGTTCATCAAGCTTCATCCAGTCCTGTTCGCCCCGGCACGCAAGACCGGGGGGCCGGCGGAAACCGGCCGAAATTTCAGGCCAACCTTTACCGCCGTCCATTCTGGCACGGCGGCGGACAGTTCGCCACTCCTAATCGGAAATGGGTATGCCCCCGAATTTTCCTATCCTGCCGGTGAGCGCCACGTGCAGATCTGTCAGCCACAGGGCACCGGCTCGAACGGGGCGGCCGCGGCCGGCCCCTGCGGCGCGAACACGACCGCCGATGCCGGGCCGCCCGCCAGATGCGGCACGGACAGCACGCCATCCCCGCCGAAGAAGGCCGGCAGCGTGCGCCGCAGCGCGGCGGGAAGGCCCGACCGGCGCCCGATTTCCGCGGCCGAATCACCCAGCGCGCCGATCGTGCGCGCGCC
>NZ_AFPR01000039.1:0-2092 GCF_000219295.1 Acidiphilium sp. PM | reverse complement strand
AAGCCCCATATGGCATGACGGAAAGCACTGGCGATCCCGGACGACTTACTGGATCAGTTGCTGACTGGCGATGATGCGGCGGCAGCCCTGTACTCGGGTGATCTGGTGAACGCGCAGAAGAAGGCTCTGGCGGAGCGGGCCTGAGGGCGGAGATGGATTACCATTTGAGTGATGATACGGAAGCTGAGAACAGCCGCAACGGCTACGGTCGCAAGTCGGTGTCGACCGGCACGGAGAAGATCGAGATTGCGGTTCCCCGTGACCGTGCGGGCAGCTTCGATCCGCAACTGATCGCCAAACGCCAGCGCCGGTTTCCGGGCTTCGATGACAAGATCATCACACACTACCATTCAGATTCAGGCTCTGAGGTAGTAACGGCTCGATCGCCGCCCATTGCGTGTCGTTCAGCCAGGAAAGGCCCGCCATGCTCCATGGCCCTCAGTAGCGGCTTGGATCAAATCCTCTGTAGTCATTGCAAAAGGTACTGAACCTATGCTGCGCACGGATGGTTGCAAGTCCATATTGTGTCTCCGGCAAGGCTTCGAACACCTCCCACAATCACATCTGGCAAGTCACCCCTCACAAGATAATTCCTGAGTCGTTCCGAAATGGCATTCTCGCCAGTATCAGAAAAGAACCATTCATTTTTTTTTATCGCCTACTACACTTTCTAAGTTTTTTATTTTCCTGATTGCATCCTGCAAATTTCCTTTTTTTGATATCGGTGGATCGGTTATCACCATGAACAAAGCCGACTGCGGTCCTGCCGGAATTCTATTGATATAATCATTTTTTATTTCATTAATTTTTGAAATATCATGCATCTTTGAAGCTGTAAAAGCTAAATTTACAGCAATCTGCGCTTCAGAATTGCTAAGCATTCCACTTTTGGGGATTTGCAGTCTAGCTAGAGCAGACAACGCATGCTCCTCGGTCTTCCAATCTTTTTTCCGGTCAGCGTCAATAATAATTTTTTTTAATTCACTATTTTTATGTTTTTCTCCGATGAAAATTTTTTCATCTACATGTTTATTTTTCATTGTTTCTATTTCATTATTCAATTTGTCAATTATTCTTTTTTGGTCAAAAGAAAGGGGCGGTTTGTTGATTCGGTTTAATATAATTTGTGCCGAGTCCAGATTATTTTGCCTAATTTGAAATTTTGCTAAATCGATTGACAATTCAAATTTTTCTCGATCATTTTTTGCGGTTTTTATGATTGTATTTAATATTTTCTCGGACGGATGTTTGAGGCCGAGATCAAGAAGTTTACTAGACAATATCTTTAGCACCGGCATACCAAGCGAACTACCTGGTATAAGATCCATATTATCTTCAATTAGCGCGGCCGCAGCCAGTGGACTCATTTTTTTTAAAATATCATCATTTTCAAGTTTCGTAAAGAATTTTTGCCGCAGCCCATTAATTGAATCGGCCTCGTTGGGAAATAATATAAGTGCGCGATTCAAACCGGCCATTGCCTCTGGCCATGCACCATAAGCCGCCTGAAGTTGGGCTAAATGCAAGCGTAGGGACAATTCATGATGCTCCCCCCGCCAATCATAGATATGGCTTAATAATAACGACGCCGCTGATTTGGCGTCAATTTTATGCAACTTATATTCAAGCATAATCATACGTGAGAAGGCGATGGCAGAATCACGATTATTTTTCGATTTTATTATATTATGATAGCTTATTAGAGCATTTCTGTTATCGCCTAATTTTTCCTGCAGCTCCGCTTTCTCCAGCCGGAGGTATTTCTCATTTGGGAATAATTGAAATAATTGCTCCAAAGCATGAACTTTTCCAGTTCTAATAAGTGCTTCGCCAACAATTGGGGTAACTTGTCCTCTTAATGCAACTGGTAACGCCGACAAAAAATTAATGTATTTTCTAAGAATATTACCAGAATTCTGATTATTATAAATTTCTGCATCGGCAACCCCGCGCCAAAAATTCGCCTGGTCTTCGCTTTTCGGCATCTTTTGAAGATGCTTCAGGGCCTTGTTCGGATGAAATGAGACGATATCTGAAACAGCATGCAGCAACTGCCACTGCGCGCTCCGCACGATGTATGGTTGGCTCTGTG
>NZ_AFPR01000040.1:0-4268 GCF_000219295.1 Acidiphilium sp. PM | reverse complement strand
GCCGCCGCGCCTCGTCGCCGAACAACCCGCCGAGCCAGCGGCCGAGATCCATCCGCTCCGGCGCCGCGAACCGCGTCTCCGGCCGCACCGCCGCCGCCGCCAGCCCCGTTGCCTCCGCACCGACCGCCCGCCCCGGCACGACCGGCGCCACCGGTCGCGCCGACGATGCGGATGAAACATGAGCCCCATTCCAGGCATGCGGCCCGGAGCGACCTGACGCCACATGTGGGGCCACCACGCGGCGCGAAGCCGCCATCGCCGGAGCTCCGGCGCGCAGGGCGGTGTGGATCAGCGGCACGTCCCGCGCCGCCGCCCGCCTCGATCGTGCCGCCGGCACCCGATGCGCCGGCAGATGCGCGCCCGCCCGCCGAATCTCCGGCCCGAAGCCGTGCGCCACGCGCCGCCCCGTCACAGCCGCAGCCCACAGGCCGGGACGGAACGAAGCATAATGCCGCGGATGCCATGGATGCCGCGCGCGATCCGTCGGAAACCGCGCGGCATGTTGCCATCCACCGGGCCGTGCCCACACCGCCCCGCCGTCGCGGCGGCTGGTCGGAAACGCCACCGCTGCCGCCTGCATGGCGGACGTCACCGCCCGCCGCATTCTCCGCGCCCCCAAGCGCAGCCGCCGGGGCGCGATCCGCCCGAACCCGCCCCGCGCCAGCCCGGCGAACCGCGCCCCCGCACCGTCGCGCCATCTCACACCTGCACCCACGCCATCGCCTTCCAGTCGAATGTCAGCCCGTCCAGCTCCCCGCACGCGACGACGAACGCGATCCGCTCCGCCTCGCCGAGCGTGAAGGCCACCTCGAACGGCACCCCGCGCCCGACCAGGTAGAGACAGTCGATCAGCGCGGGGTGCCGGCTCAGTTTCCCGCGAGCGCCTTCACCGTATCGGCATCCTCCGGCTGCAACGCCGCCGCCGCCGCCTCGATGCCCGCCTCGCCGAGCCGCTCGACGGCGTTTTCCACCGCCGCCTCGCTCGCCGGAAACGGCAGCGGCACGCCATCGATCGCGCTGACCGACGCCGCCAGCGAGGCGACGCCGAGATACGCCTCGTTCATCGACAGCTCCGGCCCAAGCGCCTTGAACAGGCGCAGCCGGTCGAGCATCGTTAGCGGCCGCAGCGCGAGCACCCGCCCGCGCGCGTCCTCCACCGCGCCGCCGCTCATACGCGCCTGCGCGTCGAGGCGAAGAAGTCGAGCTTCTGCGCCACCGGCATGTCGCCGCGATACACGCCCGCCGAGCTGAGCTTGAACACGACCCCATCGAACTGGTAGGTCGAGGTCGATCCGTCAGTTTCATTCACATATTGATAGAGCGTTCCCGGCGGGATCGCCTGCCCCGACAGATAGGCCTGCTCGATCTGCGCCATGAAATCGTCGGCCGCCGACGTGCCGCGGTCGAGCAGGAAACTTCCCTGCCATCCCCTCGGCAGTTCGGCGCCGAGCTGTACCCCGTCGAGCCGGTCGACGCGCACGCTCTGCGTCACCTGGCTCACCTCGAATCCGGTCACATGGGCAAGATCGACCCGGCCGAACGGCCCCATGACGACGAGCTGGCAATCATTGCCAACGGTAAACGTGTTATATGGCATCTGCTACCTCACACCGTGCCCTGGGGCAGGGTCTGCTGGCTGACCTGCACGGTCTGCCCGCCCTCGACATTGACGATGAACCGCTCGTTGATCGCCTGGTACTGCACCTGCACATCCGCCTGCACATAGCCAAGCCCGGTGCGCGAAGGCGGATTGTTCGAGGCATCGCACACCACGGCGAAGGGCAGCGCCCCGTTGGTGGTGCCGAGCATGCCCTGGCCGAGCATCGTGTTCAGGAAAGCCAGCAGCGTGCCGCGGATGCGGCGGAACAGCGTCTCGTTCACCAGCTGGCCGACATACTGCCCCATCCCCGCCGACAGGGTGGCGGCGATGTAGTTGGTCATGCGGGTGTAGTTGTCGCCGTTGGTCGCGCTGTCGGACGAGGCGTTGAACCCGCCGCGCACGCCCCAGAACGCCCCGCCCGGCTGCGGATTGGCGATCACGTCGATCCCGGCCGACATCAGCGCCGACAGATCGGCCGACGAATAGGTGCTGGTGGTGCCGGATGCAGCGCGCCCCGATTTCTGGCTGCCGACGACGCCATAGAGCGGCTTGTTCAGCGAGCTCTGTTCCGGCGAGAGATTGGCGAGCCGCCCGGCCACGAAACCCTGCGGCGACACCAGCCGGGTCATCCCGTTCGCCTGGTCGTACCACCAGATCCAGTCGCCGAACATCACCTTGGCGGCATAGGAATCGATCCCCGCCGTCCGCTTCGCCGACACCGCATTGGCGATCGTGTCGCCCGGCGGCCCGGCCAGGATCATGTAGCAGCCTTCCTCGAGGCCGAAGGCGACGGTCGGGCTCCACTGCGTCGGATCGTCGAGATCGGCCAGCACCGCGATCCCGCAGCCCTGCCCGCGCAGCGCATACATCCCGCTCCGCGGCAGCGTGTCCTGGCCCACGAGCGAGGCGGCGGTCAGCCCGCCGGCGCCGTCGCTGCCCGGCGTGCCGGCCGCGAACGGATAGACCCCCGTCACCGGCGGGGTCGACAACGTGCCGGCACTCGCCACCACCAGCTCGGAGGCGCCGCGCAGCGGCCCCGTCCCGGCATTCACCGCATTCGCCGCCGCCTGCCAGAACGCGGCTCCGGTACCGGCGATGTTGTCGAACACCTCCGGCGTGCGCCCCGGCAGCGCCACGGTCAGCCGCCAGCTGTTCGCCGCCGACCCGGCCGAAACCGTCACCGTGATCGCGTTGCCGAGCGATCCGGTATGGAGCGCCGTCAGCGTCAGCGCGCCGAGAATGGAAACCGAGGCCGCGGCATCGGTGCCGTCGCTCACCCGCACGCAGCGGAAATTCGACGCCCCCTGCTGCACCGCCACGGCCACCGCCGTGCCCATGTCGTATTGCCGCGCCATCACCGGCCCGAAGGATGCGGCGTAGTCGCCCATCGAGCCGACGATCATCGGCTCGCCCACCGGCCCCCACGACGCCGAGCCGACCACGCCGAGCACATCGGTCGGCACGCCGTTGAGCAGCAGCGTCTGCGGCGGCACGATCTGCACATAGAGGTCGGGAACGATCAGCGCCGTCGTGTTCAGCGCGCCTGCCTGCGATATCGGCATGCCTCAGCCCTCCGCCACAACCCGCACGACCGACCCGGCCTGGGCGGACGCCAGCACGGCGTCGATCTTCGCCGCGTCGGTAATCGTGTCGCCCCGCCTGAAGCCCTCGAACGGCTTCACCACCACCAGTTTGATCTTCATCGTCTCTCCTTCAGCCGGTCATGCCGGCGATGAACGCGCCGTCCGCCGCGATCCCGCCGACCCCGAACAGCATGGCCGGCGTCGTCATCGCCTCGGTGGTCGGATATTCCGCGTCGTAAATGAGGTCCCGCCGGTACAGCCCGGCATCGATCGACCTGTCCGTGGTCTCGGTGCCCACAAAGCGCAGCCGCGCCGCCGCGCCATCGGCGAGGCCGATGAACTGCGGCGCCGCCAGCGCGGGGTCGATCACCGCCGTCGCCGCGTCCCGCGTCAGCGGGTCCGGGCACCACAGCGAAATCCGGAACGGCTGCACCTGGCGCTTGATCTCCCGCAGCGCGACGCCCCCGGCCACGACGCGGGCGATCAGCCCGTGCGCCGCCGGCACGCTCAGCGTCGTCCCCGCGTAATTCACCAGCCACCCCGCCGCGCGCAGCAGGGCGGCGAGATTGCTCGCCACACTCGCCGGCGTGTCGCGGGCCTGCACGGCATAGGGAAAGATCGCGCCATCGACGGCGATGCCGGCGAGCTGCCCGGCCGCGCATTGCCCCGCGAACGTCGCCGCCATTCCCGCGACGCTGACCGACAGCGTCGCCGGCACCGGCGCCACCTCGATCCATTCGCGCGGATAGCGCGTCACGTTGCGCACACCGCCCGGCTCGGCGAACACGGTGGCATGCATCACGCCCCGCGCGAGATCCGCCTCCAGCGCCGGCGCGTTCGGCATGCCGCGATAGACCCGGCACGTCACCATCCCGTCCGGCCCGGCGATCGCCGATGCCGCGGCCGTTCCCGCCGGATAGCAAGCCGTCGCGATCAGCGAGACGATCGCGTTCTCGACATCCTGCTGCCCCGCCATCAGACGATGCTCGCCGAAAGCGCGAGCCGCCAGATCCCGCCGAACAGCTCCGCCTGGTCGATCACGAACTGCCGCCCGCGCGCATCGCGCACCACATCCGCCACGTCCG